>CBDTWX010000077.1:0-15146 GCA_965364305.1 uncultured Thermoanaerobaculia bacterium | reverse complement strand
GGGTGCGGTGCATCGGGCCTTGCAGCCGAAGATTGGTGAATAGTCCGGGCTAGAAGGAGAAGACTTCCAACGCCTGGTGAAGACAGGACACCTCGGCCGGGGTGGTTCCGACAAGCTCGCCGTCGGGTGAGAGGATCTTGGCCTGGTTGGTGGTGATGTGGATGCGGCGCGCGCGGAAGGTCTCGACCTCGTCGTAGCGGACGTGCTCGCCGCGAAAAACGGTTGGGAAGAGCCTCAGCAATCGGCGCCGCGTGATCTTGCCGAGGATGGTGATGTCGAGCAGCCCGTCATCGATACTGGCCTCCGGCGCCATCAGAAAATCGGCGGTGAATCGGCTGTTGGAGATCTCCAGAAACACCGCATCGCGTTCGACCATTACTCCGTCGATATCGAGGCGCAGGCGAAAGGTGTCGAGAAACGCGGTCCGGTAGACGACGCCGATCGTGTAGGCGACATTTCCAAGCCTTTTGAGCCCCGCTGCGGTTACCGTGACATCGGAGACCAATCCGACTCCGAGGATGTTGAGGAAGCGCAAGTCGTGCCCTTCGGCCTGGCAGGAACCGACGTCGACCTTTCGGGTTTTGCCCGCGGCAATCCATCGGAGAGCCTCGTCGATCTGGCCGGTCTGCAGGCCGAGGTCCCTGGAGAAGGAGTTGCCGGTGCCGACGGGCAGCACGCCGAGTGGGACTGCCGGGCCGTCGGGATTTCGGAAGATCCCGTTCACCGCCTCGAATACCGTGCCGTCACCGCCCGCGGCGACGATACCGTCGTAGGAGGCCAGATCTTCCGCTGCGATGATCTCGGTCGCGTGCCCCGGGCGCTCGGTGATCCGGATGTCGGGCTCGAGATCGAGCTGCCGACACAGATCCTCTATTTCGGGCAACCGCCGCCGCGCTCTACGGTTTCCGGCGCAGGGGTTGACGACCAAGAGCAATTTCATCTCCGTTGATCATAATCGAAGTCGTCGTTGCTTCAGGCGTTGGCGTGGTGGAGAATGCGGCAAGGGGATCTGGTATGAGAGCTGCGCCGACGGTTGGAATGCTTTGCTCGTGGTGTGTCGGGGTCATGTGCTCGGGTTGTGCCGATGTTGGCGAGGTGCGGTCCGGATCGGGGATTGAGGGGCCGGGTCACTATGAATTGCTCCGGATCTTCGAGGTGGCGGGCCGACAGGGCATTGCGACCGACGGGAAGCGCTATTACAACAGCGGCAGCACGGCGCTTTACGTCTACTCCAAGGACGGCGAGC
Source organism: uncultured Thermoanaerobaculia bacterium (assembly GCA_965364305.1). Classification (GTDB taxonomy): domain Bacteria; phylum Acidobacteriota; class Thermoanaerobaculia; order Thermoanaerobaculales; family Sulfomarinibacteraceae; genus Sulfomarinibacter. The sequence continues at coordinate 13,900 of CBDTWX010000077.1, read as the reverse complement.
TCCTTCGCGAGAACCCCGAGCCATTCATCTATGTCGAAAAACCGGCCAACCACATCGGCGACATCAGCGTGCATGAAGGCGAGCTGTTTGCCGGCATCGAGTGCTTCGAGGATGGACGCGGCGCCGACATCCAGATCGCCGTCTACGACGCCGAGACACTGCGCTACAAAAAGTCGGTGGATTGGCAGCCTGACTCGGGACAGCTAGCCCGTACTTCTCACCAGGTTTCGTGACGAGGGCGGCGAAGCGCAAGTATCCGTTGGGTTTGTCGTGAATCGGGCGACGCCGTCGTAGTTGCGCTACGTCAAGGAGCACGATGTGCGACAAGCACGACGGGACGCCGTGATTCGCCGTCCGCAGTAGACGCCTGGTGAGAAGTACGGGCTCGAGGTCAGCGCCCTGGCGGTCGATGCCGAGAATGGCGTCGTGTGGATGACCGACTGGGTCGACGGCACCTATGTCTACCGCTACGACATGGCAACCGACAGATACGACGGCAAACTGCATCTGCGACCGGTGCCGCAGTGGCAGCAGGGGATCGCGGCTCTCTCCGGCCACCTCTACATCACCGCCGACGACGGCGACGCGGAGGTGGACGAGATCGACAATCTGTGGCGAGTCGAGGCCGAGACCGAGAGCACGGCGGCATACGTGACTCACGAAAAGGCGTTCACCGAGTTCCGCAGGGTCGGAGAGATCGAAGGCATCGATTTCGACCGCGAGGCAGGTGAGATGCTGGTGCTCGCCAACCGCGGCAAGCGAATCGTCCTCGGCATGCCCAGGGGGCTCTATCCGGGGTATGATCGCGAAATCCACGAGGTCTACGTCCATCGAATTCCGGATCGAGGGAGAGAGGATTGAAGGGTTCGAAAATATTGTATGCGGGTCTTCAGGGCCCGCCGGCGGAGGCGGTCTACAGCAGGATCAGTGGCAGGAGACAGCGTCAGTGACCAGCGGCAGACGACAGCTACAGGCAACAGCGACCGCGACCAGCGTCAGGGTTCAGGATCAGCAACAACCCCCACCCACCCGCGGTATAACCGCAGATCACGCAGATGGACGCAGATACCATCACCTTCATGTCTCAGGATTGAGGAGCCGCCAGGTCATGCCGCGCTCCCAACCGACCGCTGCCGCTGTCATCTGCCGCTGTCATCTGCCACTGCTCACTGCCGCTGAAGACTGCCGCTGATCTTGGCTGCTGCCGCTGCCGTCTGCCGCTGAACCTGCCTCACTGCGTCTTGAGCACCAGCTCTCCGCGGTCGTCGCGAAGAACCACCTGGTCGGGCTCGATCTTTTCGACCACGAATCCGGCCACCTCTGACCCGATATGAACCTCGATGTCGTTGATCTCGGCGAAGGGATTGACCGGTCTGGCGACGATAAAGCCGAGGCTGAGCGTGGCATATCCGAGGTCGGCATCGAGAACGAACACCCGCTCACCCGGCGTGGCGTCCTCGCGTGCGGGAGTGTCGTCGGGCGCCCGCGGTGGTCCGGCCGGCACTGCCGCGGCCTCGTGCTCACCGGGAAGAGCGCCTGTCTCTTCAACGGCCCCCCTCGCGGGTTCTCCCTTGCGGATTCCCGTGCCGTTCGTCTCGAGGGCCGGGGCGTCGGCCGTGTTGCCGGGGTCGGCGTGTGATATTCGAACTGCCGGTATCGAGTCTGTTTGTGATGGCTCTACGGTCTTCGGGAAGGCTTCGGTGGCGGGCTCTTCCACAGCCGCAACCGCGGGTTGTCCTTTGTCCAGGGTCCACCAGACCAGAGCCGCGCCGGTGAGCCCTGCCATCGCAGCCACCAGCACCAACAAGACCACCCCGCCGCGTCGCCGAGGTCCGCGCGTCGGGTAGGCCTTCGGGGCTCGAAATGCTGTCCCCGGTTGGCTCATCTCATGCTCGACCGCGGCCTGCCGGGCCTTGCGCAGGGCGTCGTTGATCAGGCTCACCAGCCCTGTCCCTCGAGGTCGTGGATGGCCCGTCGAACCTGCCGCCAGCCGAGGTGGTCGCGACCCTGGACGAAGCCGCAGAGCAGGGTCTTGTCGCAGACCGCGTTGATGAGCCGCGGCACCCCGCGGGCGTAGCGGTGGATGGCGTAGAAGGCGGGACGGCTGAAGGTCGGCCGACCGTTGGAACCGGCGATCAGGAGCCGGTGCTGGACATAGGCGATCGTTTCCTGCCGGCTGATGCGCCCGAGGTGGTAGCGGACGGTGATGCGTTGCCGAAGCTGACGCAGTCCCTTGTGGTCGAGCCGGGTGCGCAGCTCGGGTTGACCGATGAGGACGATCTGCAGCAGCTTGTGCTGATCCGTCTCGAGGTTGGATAGGAGACGGACCTGCTCGAGCAGCTCGTCGGACATGTCCTGGGCCTCGTCGATGAAGAGCACGACGACGACCCCTGCATGGGCGCGGTCGAGCAGGAACTCGTTGAGGCGTTCGACGAGCCGTACGCGGTCGTTGCCGCTGTCGTCGAGATCGAGCTCACGGAGGATCGATCGCATGAGCTGGATCGGGGTCATGACCGGGTTGAGGATCAACGCGGTCGCGTAGCCGTCTCGGAGCTCCTCGAGGACCTTGCGACACAGGGTGCTCTTGCCAGCCCCCACCTCGCCGGTGATCTGGATAAACCCCTTGCGTTCGCTGACCCCGAAGAGAATGTGCTCGAAGGCCTGCCGGTGGCGGCGGCTGAAGAACAGAAACCGCGGGTCCGGCGTGATGTTGAACGGCGGGGCCTTGAGGCCGTAGTACTCCTGATACATGAGTCACACATCGCCCGCTCAGAGTTTACGAACGGCGGCAGACGATTGTAATGCATTGCGATTCGCGGGGGCGAATCGCGGGGCGCTTACGCGCCAGAAATTTCGGATCGGAGGGCCTGGATATTGGCGTAGGTTAGGACCACGCCGAGAATGAGAATCCACCACTGGCCGGCGGTCAATGCCCCCAGTCCGATGGGGATGGTCAGGACGACGGAGAAGATGCGGGCAGCGAGACGCCCGCGGCGGCCCGCCACCATTCCGGCGAGCGACGACGCGATGTGCCCTCCGTCGAGGGGCAGGATGGGCAGCAGGTTGAGCACGCCCCATCCGAGGTTGACCCACATGACGTCGTTGAGCACCTGGCTGACTGCGGGTGAAGCGTTTGCAAACAGACCCACGAGAAGGCCGACCAGCACCGAGCCACCGATCACGACGCCCACCGCCGGGCCGGCGGCGCTGACCAAGATCTGCTGGCCGGGGGTCAGTGAGCGTGGTCTCATCCAACCGGTCATGCCGCCAAAGGCCATCAGTCTGATCCATGGCCGCATCCCGAGCCTGCGGCCGGCAAAGGCGTGGCCGAGCTCGTGGGCCAGGATGCCGATCAGCACGATGACAACCCAGACGATTGCTCTTTGCGGCTCCTTGTGGCCACCGACGAGCCATGCGGTGACAAAGAAGAACGGGTCGATGCGCAGCGGGAAGCCGAAGACTTGGAGACCCCGGCGTCGTGGCTGCTGCGGAAAAGACTCCTCTCGGGGGAGCTCGGAGTGGTCGGGATACCTCGGGTCGTAGTCCATCGCGGTGCAGTATGGCACGGCAATGAACTGGGAATGAGGAATGAGGAATGAGGAATGAGGAATGAGGAATGCCCCAGCCCACCCCAAGACCAATTTTGAATTTTGAATTTTGAATTTTGAATTCCCATCCACCCTCCCGATGCTCGGTGCTGGATACTGGCTACTGGATCCGCCCGCCCAACCAGATACGAGGTTCGAGATCCACCCGCCCGCGGCAAGAAGCCCGCAGATCACGCAGATGGACGCAGATAGACTTTCACCGTGCTCATGGCATCGGGAGACGGGCGCCGGCACCTCAGCGGGAGTTTGATCAATAACCGATTGAGTCATCAGGTATCGAGATCCCGGAACATGATGGATGACTGCCATAGTCGCCGCCAGTCTTCTGAAGAACCGCCAAATACCTGTTTTTTCCCAGGATCCGGTTGCGTACGCCGCGAGACTGCCCGTGGCTGGATCAGCGGCAGTGGACGGCGGCAGGGACAGCAAACAGCGACAGGAGCAGGGACCGTTTTCAGCAGCAGGGACAGATGACAGCGGCAGCAAATAGCTTCATTTGCCCGTGTCCGGGTCCGATGGCACCCATCCATTCGGGCACGGACGCGGACGCGGACTCGAACGCGGTTTTTGTCTCGCGGGCCCTATCCTCGAGCCTCAGGCTCGATAGCCCGGCCTTCGGAAACATTCTTTGACTCGATGCGGGAGTCGCGCATGTGAGGTTTTGGCCACTGGAATCCGTGATAACCTTCGAGCAGAAAAATATTAACATTCTTGCCCTCCTCGATCGAGGCAGTGCCCTTGAGGTACGGTCATGAGGAATCCGCTCTCTCCTCGGGAGCGTGGGAACGGCGTTTCCGTCGTTTCCATCATCGTCATCGCCGTCGCATTTGTTGTGGTGTCGGTATCGCACGCCGCCTCGATCAAGCTCAACGACGAGGGACAGAGCTTCAGCGACGTCGGCGCTTTCGCGATCAGCCCCGACGGCAGTCGGGTCCTGTACACGGCGGATCAGGAGACCAGCGACGTCTTCGAGCTCTTCAGTGTTCCCCTCCTCGGCCCGGCCAGCAGCGGCGTCAAGCTGAACGGCAGCCTCGTAGCAGACGGTGACGTCAGCGACTTCAAGATCAGTCCCGACTCGAGGTGGGCGGTCTACCGGGCCGACCAGCATATCGACGGGGAGGCATTCGGCTACCGGGCGCCGCTCGCCGGCCCGGCAGGACGCGACGAGGGAATCTGGTCGGTTCCCGACACCAGCATGTCCGGCGGATCGAGTTCGTACCTCATCGATCCGACGAGCCAGCAGGTTGTGGTGCGCGGCGGTTGGGCTTTCCTGGACGACATCAAAAGGCTGTGGAGCTGCATTCTGGCGGGGACGCCCGATTTCGGAGGGAAGATGCTGAGCGATCCCTTGGTTGCGGGCGGCATGGTGGTCGAGTTCGATATGAGCTCCGACGGGCGTTTCGTCGTCTACCGCGCCGACCAGGATGTCGACGACACGACCGAGCTCTACGCCGTGATCCTGCCGATTCTGTTTCGTGATGGCTTCGAGTTCGGCGACACCTCGGCCTGGTCCTCAACGAGGCCCCGAGCTGGTGCAAAAGACAAGCCCCGGCTTTACACCAGGTGTTTGGCCAAGAATCGCCTGGGTCATCACAAGCTGAAACCCCCAAACATCGTGATTCGTTGATGTTACGACCATAGAACTTCCGATAGCCCAGCAGACACCTGGTTTCTCGGGAGATCTCGTTGTGAGCCACGATTATTCAGCAGCCATTCCATAGCTCCCTCCGCTCCGTCGCTTTGCTCCTCCGGTCGGGATGACACGGAGAGGCGGCGTGTCCCGTTGCTCCTCCGGTCGGGATGACACGGAGAGGCGGCGTGTCCCGCTGCTCCAACGGTCGGGATGACACCCTGGAGGACCCCGCCGGGTTGAATAGACGGTGGGACGAAGAATGTGTCATTCCGAGCGAGGCCAATGGCCGAGTCGAGGAATCTGTGGCGAATTGAATGTGGCTCAGAACTGGTTGGGGGTGGGTGGCAATTCCGAATTCCGAATTCATAATTCCGAATTCGAGTAAACTCGCTGGCCATGCCGGGACGTGCTCGCCTCGCTCTGATCGGCGCAGTCGTGCTGTGGGCCATTTCCTTTGTCGCCACCAAGGTGGCGCTTGAAGCCGCGCCGCCGCTCGTGGTCGTGACACTGCGCCTGCTGATTGCGGCAGTGTGCTTTGTGCCCTGGGTCGTGGCGACCGGAGGACCGAGGGGACTTGGCGGTCCTCGCACGTTTGGGATGTTGTTCGTTCTGAGCCTCTTTGGCACGACGCTCCACTACGGCCTGCAAACTGCCGGTCTGCAGTACACCGGCGCCACAAATGCGTCGCTGTACACCACCACCGGGCCGATCACCATTCTCCTGTTGTCGGCCCTCGTTCTCGGTGAGCGCATCACCACACGGAAGGCCCTGGGCGTCGCAGTCGCCATGGTCGGAGTCCTGGTCGTGATCGGCGCCGAAAACCTGAAGACATTCGAGTTTGGACGTATCAAGGGCGATCTGCTGGTCATTGCGAGCATCGTCATGTGGGGTCTGTTCACCGTCTTCGGCAAACGATTGACCGACCTGTTGGGGGCGTTGCGGGTTACGGCGTGGGTGACGATGATAGGTGCCATATCGATGATCCCGGTCGGTCTTTACGAGGCGCGGTCGACGAGCTTTTCGATCGCCTCGCTGACCATCGAGTCGTGGCTGGCGATTGGCTTTCTCGGAGTCGCGTGCTCGTTCCTCGCGGTTCTCCTGTACTTTGTGGCGCTCGGTCTTTCAGAGTCGCAAAAGGTCGGCGTGTATCTCTACGCAATTGCACCTTTGACAGCCGTGGTGGCGTCTTTCTACCTGGGAGAGGCCATCACGCTGAATCTGGTCGTGGGAGCGGCGCTTGTCATCGGCGGAGTAGCCCTCACCGAGAGGGGTTGACCAGGATCTCGACCGTCAGTTCGTTGAGGGATCGGAGTTTGAAATCGGCCTCGGAGTAAACTGCGTCCTCCGATAGATGCCGCGGCGGTAGGGCGATCACCCGCATTCCCGCGGCGCGACCCGCGCGGACGCCCGCGACCGAGTCCTCGATGACAACACAATCATGCGGTTCGACGCCGAGCTCTCGGGCGGTGGCGAGAAATACCGCGGGATGGGGCTTGCCGAACTCCTCATCGACGGCCGAGCGGATGACCCTAAAAGCGCTGCCGAGACCCAGCTTGTCCACGACCGCTTCGATGAGTACCGGGGTCGAAGACGATGCGAGCGCGAGCCCGAGGCCGGCCGCGCGTACGCAGCCGATGGCGTGGTGCAGACCGGGTGTCGGTTTCGCCCGCTCAGCGATCAGCTTGAGCATTCGACCTTCGATCAGCCCTTCGACCTCGGCGGGTGTCGGGCCGCTCCATGGCGATCGGGCGAACCAGAAGTCTGCGACCTCGTCGGTTCTCATGCCCATCGTCTTTTCGCAGTCGGAATCGGTGAGATCGAGACCGACGCCCGCGAAGACCTCTCGTTCGGCGATCCGCCACAGGGGCTCGGAATCGACGATGACCCCATCCATGTCGAAGATCGCCGCCTTCATGGGACCCTGCCGGGAGCTGGTCTCTGGTGCATCAGAATAGACTGGCGTCGAGCGCAGCGAACCCGGAGCATTCGATCAGGGTGCGGCGCCGTCGGCGTCGGGGAAGCTCAGGCTTCGGGGTCCGTTGCCGTTTCTGGTTCGGACGGCTCTCCGACGAGGTTGCTGGCGTCAATGCTGGGCTGCGGCTCGTCGTCGAACTCGCCCTTGTTTTGCCGCCGTTCCAGCTTCTCCCTCTTCTTCTTCTGTTTCTTCAGTTCCTTCTGTCGTTTTTCGAACTTGTAGGATCCACGTTTTCGTCCCAAGCCGGCCTCCTCATTCCATTCCTACCCTAGCAGATCGGAGCGGGTTCAGGCGTTCGCTGTCTGGGGATTCGCCAAGCTTGCATCGAGATAGGCTCGGCCGAGAACCTGCCACCGGGTCAAGGCGTCGTTCACCGAGCGCTTGGCCTCCCGCATCTGGCGGCGAAGGTGGCGCCTGGCGAAGATCCCGACGCCGTCGCCGACCAGCGTCTGCAGGTGGGTGCGAGCAGCCTTGAGCTCGGCGAGCGCCTCCTCGCAGGCACTCTCGGCGGCAACGATGTGCTCGCGGAGCAACTCCGGAGTGCCGGTGGCGATGAGCTCGCGGACCGCGTCACGGGTTGCGGCTGTTCGGGTGCGGGTCGACTCCTTCCAATCGTCGATGCTCTCCCCGATAGCGGCGAGCCGTTCTTGGAAGGTGCTTCGCGCGTGCTTGAAAAGACGGCCCAGGGTCACGTCGAGCGGACTCCGTCGGAGGCCGCTCGCAAGCCCGATCCGCGACATCGTCCAGATCACCCATTTGCTGGGGTCCCAGTTGTAGAGCCGGGGGCCGTTGCGGTAATCGGCCTGAAAGCTGTGGTGATAGTTATGGTAACCCTCGCCAAAGGAAAAGAACGACAGCAGCCAGTTGTCCCGCGCCGAGTGGGCGGTCGAGTACGGCTGGGTGCCCCACATATGGGCCGCCGAGTTGATCAGGAATGTGAAGTGGTGGGTCAGCACCATACGGAGCAGCAGGGCAAACACAAACATACCGAGCATGCGGCCGGTCAACAGACCGAGGGCGACCACCGCCGCCAGGTTGACCACTGCCCCGATTGCGATGGCGTGGCGGTGCTGCCAGCGCAATATCGGGTCTTTCCAGAGGTCGGGAACGTTGGAGGTGTCGTCGTGCTTGGCGCCCTCGACCATCACCCAGCCCATGTGCGAGTAGAAGAACCCTTCCTGCGCATTGTAGGGATCGTCGTCGGTGTCCACGTGACGGTGGTGGAATCGGTGGGCCGCCGCCCAGCTGATGACGCTGTTTTCGAACGCGGCGGCGCCAAGAATCGCGAACAGCGCCCGCACGGGCGCCGGAGCACTGTAGGCGCGGTGGGCGAAGAGTCGGTGGTACCCGGCGGTAATGCTGAGCCCGGTCCCCAGCCACATCACGACACAGGCGGCGATCTCTACCCAGGTGACGCCGACGGATAGGATGTACCACGGGACCGCGATGGCGGCCGCCAACGGGGTCAGCGTGAGGAACAGAACATTGCCCCAGACGATGGGTCGGTGAGATCGTTCAGATACGGTGTCGCGTTCGTGTTCAGTCATGGATCCGGAAACTCCAGTTTTTGATTGATAATTGCGAGCCTCTCTCAGAAATACCCTAGCACGAGCACGCCCTCAGACCGTGCCGCAGCCGGACGATCTGATGCAGCATGCAGGATGCAGGATGCAGGGCAACAAGACGGCGGCGACAATGTTCTGAAGCTGTTGTCTGCCGCTGATGACTGTCGCTGCATTCTGTCGCTGATCCCTGTCACGGTCACCTGTCCCTGACGACCGCCGCTGCGTGCTGTCGCTGCTTCTGTTTTCTATCTCGCTGGCCCCCGGCTCTCCAGAGGGAAAGCTAGCCCGCAGCTCGTGCATTTCGATTCGACGACCGTTTCCCGGCGGGACGATTCCTGCTTTGGGCTCTGGCGCTCGACCGCGCTCGCTCCTCGGATCTTCGAGCTCGGTGAGCGGCGATGCGCTCCCTGACCGGGATCTCGAGGCGCCCCTCGGGCTTGGACCTGTAGTCGAAACCCTCGATTGTGCGGCGGTCGATTCTGCGCCCCACCGCGCGCTCGATGGCGTTCACCAGGGGTCTTTCGGCGGGCGAGGCAAAGGTGAGAGCGTCGCCGACAAGCCCGGCACGGGCGGTCCGCCCGACGCGGTGGATGTAGTCCTCAGCTGCCACCGGGACGTCAAAGTTGATGACGTGAGGCAGGGCCGCAACGTCGATGCCTCTGGCCGCGATGTCGGTGGCCACGAGGACCTTGATGCGTCCGTTCTTGAAGCCGGCGAGGGCGGCCTCGCGTTGCGGCTGGCTCCGGTTGCCGTGGATCCGGTCGCACGCGAATCCGGCTCGTTCCAGCTTCTGAGCGAGGCGATTGGCGCGGTGCTTGGTGCGGGTGAAGACAAGGGCGTTCTCGACCTCACCGCGACCGAGCATCTCCTTGAGAAGGTCGGTCTTCAGCTGTTCGGGGACCGGTAGGATGGCCTGGGTGATGCCGGTGGCTGGCGCCGAACGGCGCTCGACATCGATCCGCACCGGGTCGGTCAGCAATTCCCTGCTGAGCTTGACGATCGGTTGGGGAAGAGTTGCCGAAAAGAGCATGGTCTGTCGCTTCTTCGGCAGCCGCGCGAGGATCCTGCGGACGTCTGGAAGAAAACCCATGTCGAGCATGCGGTCGGCCTCGTCGAGGACCAGAAACTCGAGGTGCTCGAATCGGGCCCACGGGTACTGCATGAGGTCGAGAAGCCGTCCTGGAGTGGCGACCACGATGTCGACCCCCGAACGAAGGGCCTGCTCCTGTTTGCCGGGTTTGACGCCGCCAAAGACCGTTGCCGATCTCACCGGAGTGTGGCGGGCGAGGTCCCGAATGTGTTCGTGGATCTGTGAAGCCAGCTCCCGGGTCGGTGTCACGATGAGCGCGCGCGTTCGGCCACCTCGGCTGTCCGCCATGTGTTGCAGGATGGGCAGGACGAAGGCTGCGGTTTTCCCGCTGCCGGTCATCGCGCACGCCAAGACGTCGCGACCGTCGAGGGCCGGCGGTATGGCGTCGCGCTGAATGGGGGTGGGCTCGGTAAAGCCCAGGTCATCGATTCCGCGCATGATGGCGGGGTGAAGATTGAAACTCTGAGTGTTCATTTTTGTCTTTCTGCGGGCACACGAGATGAACGCGTGCTCTGCGGGTCTGCCCACACGGACCCCGTTTGCGAGGATCGCTCGGGCCATTCCGGCTGATTGTGGGAAACGGGAGTCTTGCCGGTGAGGCTGCCGTACGGGGCGGGGAGCCCCTGCGAGTTTTCTGCTATCGGTCGGGTTGCGCGGGTGCAATCCGTGTCGGCAGCTGCGACACTATCTCATAGATGAGGTTGTTTGGCAAGGACGGGACCGGTAAGGGTTGGTATTTCAATCCGAAACCTCGAGTCGAAAATCGTTCATTCTCATTTTTCAATTCTCAATTCCCGCACAGTCCGCCCCTCGATTGCAGGTGGGTGGTCGGGAATTCAAAATTCAAAACTCAAAATTCTCCCACGTCTGTCTCACCGCTTTCCCCCGATCCCGGTTTCGAGCAGCAGGGTCCTTGGGTCAAGAATGACATTGAGGTCCTGGGCCAGCATCTTGTTGCGGTCCTTGGCGACGTGGAGGCGGACCTTGGCGTCCTGCGGGTCGAGGCGGAAGGCGGTGTCGACCAGGTCCTCGAAACGGTCGGCCGGCGGCGGCAGATGCCCTTCGGCGGCGGCGGGGCCGTCGCGGTGGGTACGGCACGCCATCCACAGCTCGGCGCCGATCTCGCCGGCCATGGCCTTGGCCTTCTCGATGATTGCCGGGTCGAAACCCTCCATCTCCATGCGGTCGAGGATGATCACCTCGGGCACGAAGTCCATTGCATCGCGGAGAAGGTCGAGCGCTTCACCCATCCGCTCGGCTGAAAATGACCGGCCGACATAGGTGTGGATGTTGCGCCGACGCTCGGTCTCGAGCTGGATCGCTGCGCGGTGTTCGAGCTTGTTCTCACGCCGCAGCATCTCCACCAAGAGGTCGTTGTACCAATCACGAATTTTGTCGACGGTTCGCTCGAGCGAGATGTGGAGCACCTTCTGGCCCGACAGGAGGGCATCGATGCCGATTCCGACCAGGAACGCGGTCTTGCCGACGCCGGCGCGAGCCATGACGAGGGCGAGGTGGCCGGCGCCCGGGCCGGGGTGGCCATCGCGTTCGAGGAGCGTCCTTGGCGAACGGCGAAGTTCGATCATTATCTTGGTCATGCCTCAACCTCCTCGACCATCTTGCTCTTGTACTTCGTGAGGAGCTCCTCGGTGACCTCCCTCGGGGCCGGCGCGTACTTGGCGAACTCCATGGTGAACTCGGCCTTGCCTTCGGTGGCCGACCGCAGGTCGGTCGAATAGCCGAACATCTCGGCCAACGGCACCTCGGCGTCGACCCGCGCAAAACCAGCGTCCTCGGTCGAACCGAGCACGTTGCCGCGCCGCTGCATCAGCGATTTGTAGATCGCTCCCTGGAAATCGGTGGGCCCTTCGACGGAGACCCTCATCACCGGTTCCAGAATCTGTGGTTTGGCCTGTTGATATGACTCCCGGAAGGCGGCGCGGGCGGCCGTCTGGAATGCCATGTCCGACGAGTCGACGGCGTGCGAGTTGCCGTCCGTGAGCACCGCCCGCACACCGACGATGGGGAAACCGATCAGGCTGCCCTTTTCGAGCGACGACCGGAAGCCCTTGTCACAGGCGGGAATGTACTCGGTCGGGATGCGACCACCGCGGATCTCGTTGACGAACTCGTACTCGCCCTTGTCGAGTGGCTCGATGTAACCGACGACCTTGGCGTACTGACCCGAGCCGCCGGTCTGTTTCTTGTGCAGATAGTCGAAGTCGGCGCGGCGCGAGAGGGCCTCACGATAGGCGACCTGTGGTGCGCCAGTCTCGACCTCGGCAGCGTACTCTCGACGCATGCGCTCCACATAGACATCGAGATGGAGCTCTCCCATACCGGAGATCACCGTCTCGCCGCTCTCAGGGTCGAGAGTGACGCGGAAGGTCGGGTCCTCCTTGGTAAAACGGTTGAGCGCCTTCGACATATTGTCCTGTGCCTTGGTGTCCACCGGGTTGACCGACAGCGAGATCACCGGATCGGGCACGTACATCGAGGTCATCGCGAGCCGTGGCCCGTCACCGACAAAGGTGTCGCCCGAGTGACAGTCGATGCCGAAGAGGCCTACGATGTCGCCGGCGCCGGCAGCCGGGATATCCTCCATCTTGTCCGCGTGCATCCGCACGAGCCGACCGATCTTCGTCTTTTTGCCGGTGCGGGTCTCGATGACCGTGTCGCCCTTGGACAAGGTGCCCTGGTAGACGCGCAAGAAGGTGAGCTGGCCGTAGCGGCCCTCGTCGAGCTTGAAGGCGTAGGCGACGGTCTGCGCGGCGGGATCGGAGGAGAGCATCACCGGTGCGGCGTCCTGATCCAGGTCCACCGCTTCGATAGGAACGTCGGTGGGGCTGGGAAGGTAGTGGTTGACCGCGTCCATCAGCTTTTGCACGCCCTTGTTCTTGTACGCTGAACCTATCAGGACCGGAGTGAAATCCAGCGACAGCGTTCCGCGTCGGATGGCCTCGTGGATCAGCTCCGGGGTCGCGCGGTCCTCGAGTGCGGCTTCGAGCAGCTCGTCGGAGAAGAGACTGACCGCGTCCAGCAGATCGGCACGTTTCGCCTCGGCCTCGTCAACCAGCTCCGCAGGGATTTCGCCCTCCTCGATCACCTCTCCGTTGTCCCCTCGGAAATAGACGGCTTTCATCTCGATCAGGTCGATCACGCCTTCGAAGTCGGCCTCGAGCCCGATTGGCAGCTGGAGCAGGACCGCATTGTGGCCGAGCTTGTCGCGCAGGGCGTTGGTGACGCGTTCAGGGTCGGCGCCGGATCGGTCGCATTTGTTGACAAAGGCGATTCGCGGCACCTTGTAGCGCTTCATCTGTCGGTCGACCGTAATTGACTGAGATTGCACCCCCGCCACCGCGCACAACACGAGCACGGCACCGTCCAGCACACGAAGGGACCGTTCCACCTCGATGGTGAAGTCGACGTGCCCCGGGGTGTCGATGATGTTGATGTGGTGGTTCTTCCACTCCACATAGGTGGAGGCGGACGTAATTGTGATCCCACGCTCCCGTTCCAGCTCCATGTGGTCCATGGTGGCCCCGACGCCGTCCTTGCCCTTGACGTCGTGGATGGCATGGATCTTCTGGGTGTAGAACAGGATCCTCTCGGTCAGGGTGGTCTTGCCCGAATCGATGTGGGCCGAGATCCCGATATTTCGGATCCGCTCGATGTCGCTAATCATGATGTCCTCACCGGTGCAGCATCCGCCGCAGCTTGGGCCGTTCCGTTCCTACCGGGCCGACCCGCGTTCATTGATTGTTCAGGGAGATGATTCTATCTCGCCCGTCGCTCACGGGCGGACCGGCATTTGGTCGCCGTGCGATCGTCACGCATGATAAAACTCAGTCATTTGTTTGTCAATTCCGCCAGTAGAGACTGATTGCCGCCGATTGGCTGTCTGAATTCTTTGTGGTGCACGCGTCTCGGGGCTGACTCACAACGCGCGGCGGCGCACCCAGCTTGTGTTGTCTTAACCCGTACTTCTCACCAGGTTTCGTGACGAGGGCGGCGAAGCGCAAGTATCCG
>CBDTWX010000076.1:0-15216 GCA_965364305.1 uncultured Thermoanaerobaculia bacterium | reverse complement strand
CCGCCTCTACAGGCTCGGCCTCCGCAACCGGCTGCTCTTCTTCAGCCGGCGGCTCGTCCATCTCCGGCGCGGCGGCTTCCTCGACTTCGACAGCCTCAGCGGCGGGCTCGGGCTCCTCTTCGGGAGCGGCTTCAACCGGCTCTGGCGCGACCTCCTCGGTCGCGCTGGCTGCCGATTCAGCCTCGACAGTCTCTTCCGCCGTGTCTTCACCAGCCGAGACTTCCGCATCGCCCTCGTCCGCCGCAGTCTTGGCACCACCCCCGAACATACCCTTGGCACGATCCATCAGAGAGCCCTTGCCCTTGCTCGGGGTGCCGCCCTCTTCGTGCTCGGCGATGTCATAGTCGACAAACTCGATGATCGCCAGCTCGGCGGCGTCGCCACGGCGGCGACCCAAACGCATGATTCGCGTATAGCCTCCCGGGCGTTCGGCAAAACGCGGTGCGATCTCTTCGAAGAGGCGGCGCACCACGTCTTTGTCGGGCACCATGGTGAGGACCTTGCGGCGCGCGGGCAAGGTACCGGTGCCCGCGAGGGTCACCATCCTCTCGGCCACTGGTCGTAGCTCCTTGGCCTTTGCAAGCGTTGTGACGATCCGCTCGTGAGTAAACAGGGCGCTGAGCTGATTGCGGAACAGCGCTTTGCGATGGGCTGTGGTGCGGCCCAACTTGCGGCCGCGAACTCGGTGTCGCATCTCGGTCTCCCGCTCCCTAGAGATCGAGATTCATACCGAAACCGAGGCCCAGGACCTCGAGCTTGGAACGAACCTCTTTGAGGGATTTCTCACCGAAGTTGCGGATCTCCACCATCTCCTTTTCGGAGCGGCCAACGAGATCGCGCAGCGTCCGGATGTTGGCGTTTTTCAAACAGTTCATCGAGCGAATGGACAATTCGAGCGTCTCGATCGAGGCGTCGAGAATGCTGTCCTCTTCCTCGGGTTCCGCTTCGTCCACCTGCGGAAGTGCCGCCTCTTCCACCTCTGCCAGGGAGGTATAGATCTCCATGTGACCCTGGACCAGTTGTGCGGCCTGGCTCAGAGCCTCCTCAGGGGTGATCGTGCCGTTGGTCCACACCTCGAGCACCAACCGTTCGTAGTTGGTCATTCGCCCGAGTCGAGCCATCTCGACGCGGAAGTTGGCCTTGCGAACGGGTGAGTGGGCCGAGTCGACGGGAATGAAACCTACATCGAGGTCTTCGGTCTGGTTCTCCTCCGCAGGGACATACCCGCGACCGGCTGCGACGCGAACGCTCATCTTGAGCTTCCCCCCGGCTGAAAGGGTCGCGACGTGGACCTCGGGATCGATCACCTCGACCTGGCTCGAGCCTGCGAACTGACCCGCCGTGACCTCGCCCGGGCCTTTTGCCTCGAGGGTCAGGAACGCAGGTTCCTGGCCGTGGACTTTGAGTGGGATCTTTTTGAGGTTCAGGATGATGTCGGTGACATCCTCGACCACCCCCGGGACCGCCGAAAACTCATGGTCCGCGCCCTCGATCTTGACCGCGGTGATGGCGGCCGACGGGATCGAAGACAGGAGGGCCCGGCGCAAACTGTTACCAAGGGTGGTCCCCCACCCACGCTCGAAAGGCTGCGCGAGGAATCGAGCAAAGGTGGCACTGTGTCCTTCTTCTTCCGGCTGCGCGTTCGCCGGGCGCTGGAAATTCTGCCAGATCATGCGGCCTCCACCTTATCGAGAGTAGAGCTCGACGATGAGCTGCTCCTGGATTGGGAAACGAACGTCCTCGCGGACGGGGATTTCCAGGACCTTCCCCTGGAGTTTTTCGGCGTCGAGCTCGAGCCACGGCGGTATGCCCCGACCCTGTGCAAACTCCACCGCCTCGCCGATATGTACATTATTTTTGCTCTTCTCGCGAACTGTGATCTCCATCCCCGGACGGACCCGGAACGACGGAATATCGACCCGTCGGCCACCAACCTCGATGTGCCCATGGCGCACGAGCTGCCGCGCCTGGGTGCGGGAGGTGGCAAACCCGAGCGAGTAGACCACGTTGTCCAGCCGCAGCTCGAGAAGCTGCAGAAGCGTCTCACCGGTGACACCCTTGCGACGGTTGGCGTCATCGAATGTGCGGCGGAACTGGCCCTCGAGCAGACCATAGATGCGACGAAGCTTCTGCTTCTCCCTGAGCTGCAGGCCATAGGCCCGAACCTTGCGGCGGCGACCCATTCCGTGTTGACCCGGAGGTGCGTTACGGCGCTCGATCGCGCATTTTTCTTTGTAGCAGCGCTCACCCTTCAGGAACAGCTTCATCCCTTCGCGGCGGCACAGTCGGCAGACTGGTCCTCTGTATCGTGCCATGAATCGGTCTCCCTACACCCGACGCCGCTTCCGCGGACGACAACCGTTGTGTGGAATCGGTGTCACGTCGCGGATGCTCTTGATATCGAGTCCGCTCGCGGCGACCGCACGGATCGCCGACTCGCGGCCCGGGCCGGGGCCCTTGACCCGAACTTCGACCGAACGGACACCCTGATCCTGCGCCTGTTCAGCGGCACTCTTGGCGGCAAGCTGCGCCGCATAGGGAGTGCCCTTGCGAGAGCCCTTGTAGCCGATACGGCCGCCTGAGGACCAGCACAGGGTTCCCCCGCTCGGATCCACAAATGTGACGATCGTGTTGTTGAATGTCGCGTGGATGGTGGTCACTGCGTGAGGCACGTTCTTCCGCTCCCGACGCGGCTTACGCCCACCCTTGCGTTCCTTAGCCATACTCGTTTCTCCCTATGCCTGCGATCGCGTCACTTCTTGCCGACCTTCTTCTTGCCGGCAACCGCTTGACGCCGCGGACCCTTCCGCCCACGAGCGTTGGTGTGGGTCCGCTGCCCACGCACCGGCAGCCCACGACGATGTCGGATGCCACGGTAGCTTCCAATCTCGATCAGCCGCTTGATGTTCATGGCAACCTCTCTCCGGAGATCACCTTCGACCATCCCCTCGCCCTGGATCACCTGCTGGATCCTGAGGACCTCGTCCTCGGAGAGATCTTTGACCTTGATGCCCTCTTCCACCTTTGCCGTCGCCAGGATCTTTTTAGCGCGGGTGCGGCCGATCCCATAGATATAGGTCAGACCGATCTCGACCCTTTTGCCGGACGGCAGATCAACGCCTGCGATACGTGCCACCAGAAACCTCCTCGATCACCCTTGCCGCTGCTTGTGCTTCGGGTTCTCGCAGATCACCCGCACCACGCCGTTGCGGCGGATGACCTTGCACTTTGCACACATTTTCTTGACCGATGGACGAACTTTCATCGTCGCCCCCCTATTTGTAGCGGTACACGATGCGCCCTCTCTTCAAATCGTAGGGAGAGAGCTCAACCAGCACCTTGTCACCCGGAAGAATGCGAATGAAATGTTTTCGCATCTTTCCGGAAATATGAGCCAACACTTCGTGGCCATTTTCCAACTCGACGCGAAACATCGCGTTGGGCAGTGGCTCGACAACCGTCGCCACCACTTCGATCGCCTCTTCCTTAGGCATTCATTGACTCCTCGAGACCGAGCACACGACGGCCGTCGACGGTGACCGCCACCGAGTACTCAAAATGGGCTGCGAGTCTACCGTCTTCCGTCCTTGCTGTCCAGCCGTCGTCATCGATCGCCACTCGCCAGCTGCCGCCGGTGATCATCGGTTCGATCGCGATCACAAGCCCCGGTTTGAGACGCTGGCCGTGGCCCGGTTTGCCATAGTTTGGAACCTGCGGCTCCTCGTGAAGGGCACGGCCGATACCGTGGCCGACAAACTCCCGTACCACACCGAACCCTGCCTCCTCTGCACGAACCTGCACTGCGGCTCCGACGTCCCCCAAGCGACCGTCCGGTTGTACCGCCGCCACCGCATCATCGAGGCAGCGCCGCGTGATCTCCATCAGGTCTTTTGCCTCGTCGCTCAGGGCACCGATACCAAAAGTGATCGCGGCATCTCCATAAAAACCGTCGAGGAGCACGCCGCAGTCGACGCTGACGAGATCACCCTCACGGAACCGAGTTCGCGAGTTCGGGATTCCGTGCACGATCACGTCGTTGACCGAGGTGCACAAGGTCGCCGGAAAGCCTCGATAGCCCTTGAAGGCCGGAATACCGCCATCGGCGCGGATCATCTCCTCGGCGAGCTCGTCGAGCTCACCCGTGGAGACGCCCGGCCCGGCGGCGTTTTTGACCGCACGCAGCACCCGATGGACGAGGCGATTGGCCCGGTCCATGGTCTCCAGCTCGCGGTTGGACTTGAGGCAGATCATGCGACCGCCCGGATGTCCATCGCAGCGTTCGGGCCGGAGGTCAATCGGCTCAACCGCGCCTCCCTTTGACCCGGCCGCGGCGCATGAAGCCGTCGTAGTGGCGCATCACCAGCTGCGACTCGATCTGGTTGACCGTGTCCATGGCGACGCCGACCACGATCAGCAGCGAGGTGCCGCCGAAGAAGAACTTGACCCCGAGGCCCTGGGTAAACCAGGCGGGGAGGAATGCATCGAGGGTCGGCCCGACGAACGGGATCGTTGCGACCTTGAAACCGGCGATCAGGACGTTTGGCAGGATCGCGACCACCGCGAGGTAAAAGGCACCGACCAAGGTGATTCGCGTGAGAATCTTGTCGATGAACTCGGCGGTCCTCTTGCCCGGTCGAATTCCCGGAACAAAGCCTCCGTACTTGCGCATGTTCTCGGCGGTGTCCTCGGGGTTGAAGATGATCGAGGTGTAGAAGTAGCAGAAGAAGATGATCGACAGAAAGTACACGAGGTTGTACATGGGCTCACCCCACGCCAACGCCTCGGTGATCTTCTGCAGCCAGCGATTGTCGATCATCTGGCCCAGGGTCTGTGGAAAGGACATGATCGAGGCGGCAAAAATCACCGGAATCACACCGCCGGTGTTGAGGCGCAGCGGCAGATAGGTGCTCTGGCCACCATAGACACGGCGACCCACGACCCGCTTGGCATACTGGATCGGAATGCGCCTCTGTGCGCGCTCCATGTACACGATGGCGGCCACCACCAAGACCATGAAGACGACTAGGAGGACCACCGTGATGATGTTCAGAGAACCCGTCTGGACATCGGTGATGGTGTTGATGATCGCGCCCGGAAGACCGACCACGATCCCCGCAAAGATGATCAGAGAGATGCCGTTGCCAATTCCGCGTTCGGAGATCTGCTCACCGAGCCACATCACGAAGGCCGTGCCGGTCGTCAGGGTGAGCACCGTGACCAGGCGAAATCCCCACCCCTGGAAATGCTCTGGAACCAGCGGTGCACCGCCCGGCGCGGTCGTTCTTTCGAGGAAGAACGAGATGCCCATCCCCTGGATCACCGACAGCACGATCGTGCCGTATCTGGTGTACTGGGTGATCTTGCGGCGACCCAACTCTCCCTCTTTGGAAAGTTTTTCGAGATACGGCCACACAACGGTCAAGAGCTGGAGAATAATCGATGCCGAGATGTACGGCATGATGCCGAGTGCGAACACCGTCATCCGCCCGAGCGCGCCACCCGAGAAGAGGTTGATGAACCCGAGCAGGGTACCTTCGGCGGCCTTGGTGAACTCGGCGATCGCCACCGGGTCGATGCCCGGGATCGGGATGAAGGAGCCCAGCCGGTAGACCGAGAGCAGCGCAAAGGTGAAGAACACCCTCTTGCGGAGGTCCGGGATGGCAAAGATGTTGCGGAAACTGTCGATCACGACGTCACCACCTCGCAGCTGCCCCCGGCCTTCTCGATGCCGACCCGAGCCGACGCTGAGAACTTATGCGCACGCACCGTGAGTCTTTTGGAAAGCTCACCGTCCGCGAGCACCTTGACCGGCCGTTTGCCGCGAACAAGGCCCTTGTCGATCATCTCCTCCGGCGAAACCGTGTCGCCATCAGCGAACACGCGTTCGAGATCACGCAGGTTGACGACCTGATACTCGACTCGGAAGATGTTGGTGAAACCACGCTTGGGGATGCGGCGGACGAGGGGCATCTGACCGCCCTCGAATCCGTATCGACGAGAGTACCCGCTGCGCGACTTCTGGCCCTTATGGCCGCGACCCGCGGTCTTCCCTTTGCCCGATCCGGGACCGCGCCCGACCCTTTTGCGCGGACGCTTGGCGCCGGGCGCTGGGTGCAGATCATGAAGTTCCATGGCTCAGCCCTCCAGTTCCTCGACCGAGACCAGATGGATGACCTTGGCGACCATGCCTCGGATGCACGGGTCATCGATCCGGGTGACGGTGCGACCGATGCGGCCGAGCCCAAGCCCGGTCAGCACCCGTCGTTGCTTGGTTGCGAACCCGATCTGGCTTCGCACCTGAGTGATCTTGAGCATCGTGTTGGTGCTCTTCGCGGTTTTTTTGCCGGTCTTTGGGGCCGCAGCTTCCTTGGCGGGCGGCTCGACGACGGTTTTCCGGGCGACGGCCTTCTCAGGCGGCTCCTTCTCCGGAGCGGCCTTCCTTTCGACAGCCCTTTTCGGCGCGGGCTTTTCGGCTTCCGCCTTCGCCGCGGTCTTCTTTGGCGCAGCCTTCTTCGCGGTTTCTTTCTTGGGCGCCGTTTTCGCGGTTGCATCCTTTTTCGGCGTGGCCTTTTTCGGCGTGGCCTTTTTGGCCGGCGCCTTGGACGCTGCCTTCTTCGGCGCGACCTTTTCTTCAGCCGGCTTCTTCGCGGCAGCTTTCTTCGGCGCAACCTTCTTTTCAGCTGTTTTCTTCGGTGCGGCCTTTTTCTCAGCAGCCTTCTTCGGCGCCGCTTTCTTTTCGGTCGCCGTCTTCGGTGCAGCCTTCTTCTCAGCGGCTTTCTTCGGTGCGGCTTTTCTTTCGGTGGCTTTTTTCGACGCCGCCTTTTTGGGCGCAGCCTTCTTTGCGGGCTTTTCCTCTGTCACCTTGGGATCCTTCTTTTCGGCGGTCATGAGCTTTCGACCTCCTCGACCGCTGCGGCCTCGGCCTCCTCCTCGTCGGACGCGGTTACCGAAGCCGGAGCATCGGCTTCAGCCGGCGCGCCGACATCGACACCGCGCAACCGCTGCACCTGGCCGGCGGTCATCAAGCGGTCGATGGCGTCAAAGGTGGCGCGGACGACGTTGATCGGATTCCGGCTGCCGACGATCTTGGTCAGCACATCTGCGACACCGGCCGACTCCATCACAGCGCGCACCCCACCACCAGCAATGACGCCGGTTCCGGGGGACGCAGGCCGCAGCAGGACCTTGGTCGCACCCCAGCGACCCCACACCAGGTGGGGCACAGTACCGCCGACCAAGGGGATCTTCACCATCTCCTTGCGCGCCTGCTCGCTCGCCTTCTGGATCGCGGGCGGCACCTCTCGGGCCTTGCCCGTCCCGTAGCCGACCTTGCCACTGCTGTCACCAGCGACGACCACCGCGGAGAATGAAAAGTTCTTACCACCCTTCACCACCTTGGCGACGCGGTTGATGTAAACGACTGTTTCTGCGAACTCGGACTCTCGGTTCATCATCTCAGCAACCCCTACAACTTCAGGCCCGACTCGCGGGCCCCCTCGGCAATTGCGCGAATCACGCCGTGATACCGGAATCCGCCACGGTCGAAGACCACTGTTTCGACACCTCGTTCCTTCGCCCGCTCAGCGATCGTCTTGCCGAGAAGCTTGCCGGCCTCACGGTTGGCGGTACCGGAGGCACCGGAGGCTTCCTTTTCGAGGGTCGACGCGGAGGCCACCGTCACGCCCTTTTCGTCATCGATGACCTGGGCATACACGTGACGCAGGCTCCGATACACCGCCAGCCGAGGCCTTTCTGCGGTCCCGCGAACGGCATCGCGATAGCGGCGCTTCACCCTTAACCGACGCTGCTTACGATCTTTGACCCGGCTCATACTGTCGCCCCCTGCTTCCCAGCCTTTGTGCGGACCCTTTCGTCGGAGTAACGAACGCCTTTGCCTTTGTAGGGCTCGGGTGGCCGCAGACCACGGATCTCAGCCGCGATCTGGCCCACCTGTTGGCGGTCGATGCCCTTGACCGTGACCTTGTTCGCCTTGGCATCGACATCGATTTCGATACCATCCGGCACCGCAAAATCGATGGGGTGCGAGTATCCGAGGTTGAAGATCACGCTCTTGCCCTTACTTTCCGCCCGATAACCGATGCCGACGATTTCGAGTTCTTTCGACCAACCCTCGGAAACCCCGGCCGTGGCGTTTGCCAGCAGCGCTCGTACCAGACCGTGAAACGAGCGGGTTTCGCGCTCGTCATCGGCGCGAGTGACGTTGATCGAGCCATTTTCAACGGCGACCGAGACTCCTGGCAGAAGACTCACCTGGAGCTCGCCCTTCGGGCCTTTGACCGTGACCAGATCACCGGCGATCGATATATCGACCCCCTTGGGTACGGCGATTGGCAGTTTTCCTATCCGTGACATAACGCCCCCTACCAGATCTCACACAGGACCTCGCCACCCACGCGCAGGCTCCTCGCCTGTTCGTCGGTGAGAACGCCCCGGTTGGTGGAGATCAACGCGACCCCGAGTCCATTTCGCACCTTCGGCAGATCGTCGACTCCGCGGTAGATCCTGCAGCCCGGGCGCGATACCCGCTGCAGGCCGTGGATGGCCGGTTCACCGTCTTCGGCATACTTGAGGTAGATGCGGATGGTCCCCTGAGGCCCCTCTTCGATCATCTTGAAGGTCCGGATGAACCCCTCTTGCTTGAAGATCTTGGCGACCTCGAGCTTCATTTTCGATGCCGGAACGTCGGTACGGTCGTGGCGAACCGTGGTGGCGTTGCGGATATGCGTCAACAAATCGGCGATCGGATCAGTCATGCTCATGATGCACCCCTCACCAGCTCGCCTTGGTGACCCCGGGCAGGAACCCCTCGAGGGCCAGCTTGCGGAAGCACACTCTGCACAGCTGGAACTTGCGCATGTAGCCCCGCGGACGGCCGCAGACCCGACAACGGTTCCGCTGACGAACCTTGAACTTCGGCTTTTTCAGGCTTTTCGCGATCATTGCCTTGCGTGCCACGGTGCCTCCTATCGACTCTTGAACGGCATCCCAAAACCGGCCAGGAGCGTGCGCGCCTGATCGTCGGATGGGGCCGTCGTTGTGATGGTGATGTTCATGCCCATTGTTTCTTCGACCTTCTGGTAGTCGACCTCGGGGAATACCAGGATGTCGCGGATGCCGAGGGTGTAGTTGCCGCGGCCGTCGAAGGCATTGGCTGAGATCCCTCGGAAGTCGCGCACTCGGGGCAACCCGATGGAGATCAAGCGATCGAGGAACTCGTACATGCGTTCGCGGCGCAGGGTCACCCGAGCGCCCACCGGCATGCCTTCGCGGAGCTTGAACGCGGCAATCGACTTTCGTGCGCGTCTCACCTCAGGCAGCTGACCGGTGATGTTTGCAAGCTGCTCCATGGCCACGTCAAGAAGCTTGGCGTTGCGGCTGGCTTCGCCGACGCCGATATTGCAGGTGATCTTGGTGATCTTCGGAACCTGCATGGGGTTGGTCAACCCGAAGTCCTTCTGAAGCTGCGGGAAAACCTCCTCACGGTACTTTGTGTGTAAGCGCGCCATCGTCCCTCCTAACGGTCGAGAATCGCGCCGTCGACCTTGGCGACGCGGACCTTTCGTCCGTCGTCCAAAATCCGAATTCCTATCCGGGATCTCTGTCCACTGTCCGGAGAGATCACCATCACGTTCGAGACATGAATCGGTGCCTCTCGTTCGACAATCCCACCCTTGATGTTCTTCTGCGGGTTGGGACGGGTGTGACGTTTGATCATGTTCACGCCCTCGATCACCAGCCGATCGCGGGTGCGATCGACGACGAGGACGCGGCCCTGTTTTCCGGCGTCCTTGCCGGAAACAACCTCGACGGTGTCACCTTTTTTGATCTTCATCATTCGCTCCTAGAGAACCTCAGGGGCCAGCGAGACGATCTTCATGAACCGTCTCTCGCGCAACTCACGGGCGACCGGTCCGAAGACGCGGGTGCCAACCGGCTCGCGCTCGGCATTGACCAACACCGCCGCGTTGTCATCAAAACGTATGTACGACCCGTCGCGTCGGCGAGCACGGGAGCGAGTACGAACCACCACGGCCTTGACCACGGTGCCCTTTTTGATCTCCGACTCCGGGGCGGCCTCCTTGACCGAGCACACGATGATGTCGCCGACGCCCGCATAGCGGGGCGCGGCCGAACCACCGAGCTGGCGGATAGCCTGCAGCTTGCGCGCGCCGGAGTTATCGGCGACCGAGAGCATGGTTCCCATCTGAATCATCAGAACCTCCCTCTACTGCGCCCGCTCGATGACCTTGCGGACCCGCCACCGCTTGCGTTTGGAGAGCGGCCGGCACTCCTCGATGAGCACGCGATCACCTTCGTTGCAGTCGTTTTCCTCGTCGTGCGCCATGAACTTCGAGGTGGTGCGGACGAACTTCTGGTACAGCGGGTGCATGACCAGGTTCTCGACCTTCACCACGACCGATTTATCGGCCGAGTTGGAGGTCACCAAACCCACCTTTGTCGTCTTGCGCGAGGCGTTTCCGTTGCGACTCATCACACACCCCCCTCGGTCTGACGCTCGTGAATCACCGTCAGCACGCGAGCGATGTCCTTGCGGACCTCGCGGATCTTGATTGGGTTTTCGATCTGCCCCGTCGACTTCTGGAAACGAAGCTTGAAAAGCTGCTCCTCGAGGTCGCCCAGCGTCTTGCGGAGCTCGTCGTCCGACCGGTCACGAAATACCTTGGCCTTCATAGCTGCTCTTTCCTGGTCACGAAACGTGTCTTGATGGGCAATTTGTGGGCGGCCAGGCGCATCGCCTCGCGGGCGATCTCCTCCGACACACCTTCCATCTCATATAGGATCCGCGCGGGTTTGACGACCGCCACCCATTCTTCCGGGTTGCCCTTGCCCTTACCCATGCGTGTTTCGAGAGGTTTCTTGGTCACCGGCTTATCGGGAAAGATACGGATCCAGATTTTGCCGCCGCGTTTGACGTGCCGGGTCATGGCGATACGAGCCGCCTCAATCTGGCGCGCCGTGATCCACCCGCGCTCCACCGCCTGAAGGGCGAAGTCCCCGAATGAGACCTTTGCGCCGCGACGAGCGAGACCGCGATTCTTGCCCCGCTGCTGCTTTCTGTACTTGACCTTCTTCGGCATCAACATTGCGAATCTCCCTCAGACCCGGGGACGTACGGCGCGCGCGCGGTGGCGCTCGCCCCGGTAGACCCAGACCTTGACTCCGATGACTCCGTAGGTGGTGTAGGAGGTCTTGAATCCGTAATCGATGTCGGCCTTGAGGGTGTGCAGGGGCAGACGTCCCTGCTGGTACCACTCGGCACGTGCGATCTCAGCCCCGTTCAGACGGCCGGCGCAGCGAATCTTGATCCCCTGGGCTCCGAACCGCAGCGCATTTTCGATCGCCCGTCGCATGGCGCGCCGGAACGCGATGCGTCGCTCCAGCTGTCGCGCCACGTTGGCGGCGATGAGATGAGCATCGATCTCGGGGCGCTGGATCTCCTGGATGTTGATGTGAATGTCCTGCCCATAGCGACGCATGAGGTCGTCGCGGAGCTTGTCCACTTCCGCACCCTTCCGACCGATGATGATCCCTGGCCGACCGGAGAGGATGTTGACCCGCAGCTTGCTCGCTGTGCGTTCGATATCGACCGCGCTCACCGCTGCGTTTTCCAGCCGCTCGAGAAGCTCCTGGCGGAGCTGCAAGTCCTCATGAAGGAGATTCGCGTAGTCACCACCATCGGCGTACCAGCGGGATCGCCAGGTATTGTTGTATCCGAGGCGAAAACCGTACGGGTGTGTTTTCTGTCCCATTGCGTCTCCTATTCCTTCACCGAAAGCTCGACCGTGACGTGACACATCCGCTTGAGAATCCGGTGCATCCGAACCCACTTCGAGGCGGGGCGACCGCGGCGCAGGCTCGGTCCGCCATCGACAGCGATCTTGCTGATGAATACTCGATCGACGTCGACTCCCGGCTGTGCCTGCTCGAGGTTGGCCAGCGCCGAGCGCACAAGCTTGGCGACATCCTTGGCCGCATACTTCGGGCTCAGCTGCAACGATGTGAGGGCCGGCTCGACGGCCTGGCCGCGAACCATGTCCGCCACCAGCCGCACCTTTCGTGGCGAGGAGCGATAGTACCGGAGTTGAGCTCGTGAATCCATATCGCCCCCTAGCGTGCGCCCTTTTCGCGTCGGCCTGAGTGGCCGCGGAAAGTCCGGGTCGGAGCAAACTCACCGAGCTTGTGGCCGACCATATTCTCGGTGACGAAAACCGGCACGAACTTGTGACCGTTGTGGACCGCGATGGTGAGCCCGACCATGAGCGGGGTGACGGTCGAGCGTCGCGACCAGGTCTTGATGACCCGGCGGTCGCCTGCGCCACTCACAGCCTCGATCTTTTTCGCCAAGTGCTCGTCGACGAACGGTCCCTTGCGGATTGAACGTGACATGATCTTCTCCCCCTACTTCTTCTTGCGGCGCGACACGATCAGGCGATCCGACGCCTTGGGCCGGCGGGTTTTTGCGCCCTTGGTCGGCCAACCCCACGGAGAAACGGGATGGCGCCCTTTGTTGCGGCCCTCGCCTCCACCGTGCGGGTGGTCGACCGGGTTCATCGCGGTGCCGCGGGTCTGCGGCCGCACACCCAGCCACCGCGCCCGGCCGGCTTTCCCGAGGGTCAGGTTGCTGTGATCGGCGTTCCCCACCTGGCCGATGGTGGCCATGCAGGACGAAAGCACCATGCGCATTTCGCCCGACGGCATGCGCAGAGTCGTGTACTTGCCCTCCTTCGCCATGATCTGAGCCGAGGTGCCCGCCGAACGCACCATCTGTCCACCCTTGCCGGGCTTGAGCTCGACGTTGTGGACCAGGGTGCCGAGCGGGATGTTGCCGATCGGCATGGCGTTCGCCGGCCGAACGTCCACCTTGATGCCAGCAACCACCGTGTCGCCCACCTTGAGACCCACCGGGGCCAAGATGTAGCGCTTTTCGCCGTCCGCGTAATGAAGCAGCGCGATGAAGGCAGAGCGGTTGGGGTCGTACTCGATGGTCGCCACCCGCGCCGGCACGTCGACCTTGTTGCGCCGGAAATCGATGATGCGGTAGCGCCGCTTGTGGCCTCGACCACGATGGCGAGACGTGATGTGGCCCTCGCTGTTACGCCCCGAGGATCGTTTTTTGCCCTCGGTCAGCTTCTTCTCCGGTCGGTTTGTCGTCAGCTCTTTGTAGTCGAGACTGGTGACAAAGCGTCGCCCGGGAGACGTCGGTTTATACGACCGGATCGCCATGCCTGACTCCTCAGATTCCCTCGAAGAACTCGAGCGTCTTCGAGCCCTCCGCCAGTTGCACATACGCCTTGCGAACTGCGGGGCGATGGCTGATCGTGCGCCCAAAACGCATGATCGGCTTGCCCTTGCGATTGACGATGTGGACGCCCTCTACCTTGACGTCGAACAGTTCCTCCACCGCCTTTCGGACCTGGATTTTGTTGGCCCGGCGGTCGACCTCGAAGCAGACCGTGTTCTCTCGTTCCTGCATCATGGTGGTCTTCTCGGTGATGAGCGGCCGCAGGATGATCTCTCGCGCCTTCATGACAGCACCACCGCGAGCGAGCGGACCGCAGGCTCCGAGGCAACGATCCACCGATGATTGAGCACCTCGTAGGCGTTGAGCGAACCGGCGTCAAGCATTTTGAGCTCCGGTCGGTTGCGGCTCGCGAGGTGGAGATTGAGGTTTTCAAGCCCGTCGACCAGAAGCACCTTTTCCCCCTTGACGCCGAGCTTTTCGAGCCGTTCGAGGAAGTCCTTGGTCTTTGGTGCGTCGAGCTCGAGCGAGCCCAGCACCAACAACCGGCCCTCGGCCATGCGCTGCGAAAGAACTCCCTTGAGGGCCGCGCGCCGGGCCTTCTTGTTCACCTTCTGGACGTAGGAGCGCGGCCGCGGACCGTGGGCGGTACCTCCGGATCGCCACAGGGGCGACTGGCGCGATCCGGCGCGCGCACGACCGGTGTGCTTTTGCTTCCACGGTTTCGAGCGCGTGCCCTTGACCTCTGAACGCTCTTTGGTCTTGTGGGTGCCGCGGCGACGGCTTGCCAGATACGCCCGAACCACCTCCCACACGAGGTGTTGGTTGACCTCGCGCGCAAAGATCTCATCCGGCAGGTCGATGTTGCCAACCACCTCGTTGTCCCAGTTCTTGACTTCCACCTTCATGACACCACCCATCCCCTCACGAGGCCTTGAAGATCCGGATGTAGCTGTTTCGCGCACCCGGAACGCCGCCTTTGAGAAAGAGTAGATTGCGGTCGAGATCCACCTTGACCACGCGGGCGTTTTTGATCGTGATTCGTTTGTTTCCCATCTGCCCCGGCATGCCCTGGCCCGGAAAGACCCTCGACGGCGTTGCCGATCGGCCAATCGACCCGGGCGCGCGGTGGAACATCGAGCCGTGGGAGGCCTTCCCGCCACCGAAGTTGTGGCGCTTGATGACACCCTGGAATCCACGGCCCTTGCTCTTTCCAACCACGTGCACCTTCTCGTCCGCCGAAAAGATGTCGGCAAGCACCGAGTCGCCGGGTTTGACTTCGTCGCCCGAGTCCACGGGAACTTCGGCGACGAAACGGGTTGGGGGCACGCCCGCGGCCGAGAAGTGACCGGTGATAGGCTTCGGTGCGCCGCGACGCGGGCTTTTTTCCACGAGACCAATCTGAACCGCCTCGTAGCCATCCTTCTCTTCCGATTTCCGTTGCACAACCACGCACGGCCCGGCTTCGACCACGGTGACGGGGACCACCCGCCCCTCGTCGTCGAAGATCTGGGTCATGCCGACCTTTTTGCCAAGTATTCCGCGTACCATGAGCTCACCTCGCCCCATACGCCTTGATTTCCACATCGACGCCGGCCGGCAGTTCGAGCTTCATCAACGCGTCAATCGTCTGCTGCGTTGGTTCGAGGATGTCGAGCAACCGCTTATGGGTGCGGATCTCGAACTGCTCGCGCGACTTTTTGTCCACGTGCGGCGAGCGCAGCACCGTGAAGCGCTGAATGTGGGTCGGCAGAGGAATCGGGCCCGCGATGTGCGCACCGGTACGCTGCGCCGTGTCCACGATCTCGGTCGCCGATTGGTCCAGAAGGCGATAGTCGTAGGCCTTCAGACGGATGCGGATCTTGTCGCTCGCCATCGTCTACTCCAGGATGTCCGTGATAGAGCCCGCACCGACGGTGCGTCCACCCTCGCGA
>CBDTWX010000075.1:0-15315 GCA_965364305.1 uncultured Thermoanaerobaculia bacterium | reverse complement strand
GGTGAGGAGGTGCCGATTGCAGCTTTCTCGGCCTTTGCAGCGTCGTCCGTCGCCGATGACGCCTCTGAGATTGAAGCTCCCGCCGACCCCGCGGGGTCGGCTGCGGTTTCCAGCGAGCAAACCGAGCCGGTGTACATCACCATCTTCATCGACAATCCGAATCTGCTGCTCTCGGAGCGCAACCGGGTGCTGGCTTCACTGCAGTCTTTTGCCCGTTCCATCGCGCCCGAGGACGTGCAGATGATGGTGGTCTACTTCGATGGCGTCGCCGACATCGTCCAGCCCTTCACCAACGACGAAAGAGAGGTCATCCATGCTCTGAGGGGACTGCGAATGGAGGAGGAGGGCCAGGACCAACGCATGGAGGATCGAGCGGATATCCAACGCAGCATGAATCGCGCCTTCCAGAACAAAAGCCAGGGACGCAGCGGTCTGCAGTATGAGCTGCGCGACCTCTACCACGCCATCGAGGTCTTCATGGATCACGAGCGCCTTGTGTTGTACCGGTCGATGGATGCCGTGTACGAGGTCATGTTCAGCTTGAGCGCCATCACCGGACGCAAACACCTTGTGTACGTCTCCAACGGTCTGCCTTCAATCATCGGAAGGGACATCCTTTACGAGCTCTCCCGACTGGACGGCAGCAGCAGCGGACAGACGATGGTCATGCCCTACAAGCTCGACCGCCGTTACGAGGCGCTGGCGGATGCGGCCAACTCCTTCGACGTCGCCATCCACACCATCGACGCCTCCGGTGCCGATCACGGGCCGCAGTCCCTGGGCACCGGCGTCGGCCGGCGCAGTGCCGCAGCCCACCGCATCACCCGGGAGAATCGGCAGGCCGCCCTCAGGATGCTGGCGGAGAAGACCGGAGGTCTGGCGATCGTGGATACCGACGAATTCTCCGCTGCCTGCGACCGCCTGAGAGACGATATGCTCAGCTATTACCTGCTGGGTCTCAGCTTCACGGGCTCAGGCGCGGACAAGGTTCACGTCATCGACGTCCAACTCGATACGGAGCAGAAGCACGAGCTTCGCTACCGCCGTACGCTGGTCGAGAAATCCCTGCCGTCGAGGGTGCAGGACCAGGTGGCCTCCGCCCTCGTCCGAGATGTGCCCGGCAACGACATGGGTATTGCGGTCTCGCTCGGTCCCTGGGAGCAGATGACCGCGGAACAGTGGATGCTGCCGGTGGCGGTGTCCGTGCCCGTGGAATCGGTTGCGTTGGTGGCCCAAGGCGACGAGTACGTGGGGCGGGTGGTGGTTTTTTTCGCCGCCAGAGACGTCGAAGGTCGCAGGAGCGACGTGGTGCGGACCGAACACGAGCTCCGGGTGCCGATCTCAGAGTACGAGAGTCGTCGCCGGGGCGCCTTCGACATCGAGCATCGAATGCTCCTCGGCACCGGCAAACACAGCGTCGCCGCAGGTGTGCTCGACGAGACCACACAGCGGGCGTCGTACGACAAAATCACCACAGCGAGCCCGGAGGATAGCTGAGGGCCGGGCTCGCAGGGAGCGAACGTGAAAAGGGCCTGTTCAATAGCCGTTGCGGTGGTGGCTGGTCTCGGCCTGGCGGGCTGTGCGAGCAGCCGGCCGACCGATGCCGCATCGGCCACCGACCGGGTCTGCGTCCGGGTGGAGCAGATCAACTCATACCAGCCAATCGGCGATCACCACGTCGTCATCAAGGTCTCGGTCGGCACCAGGTACCTGCTCACGCTCGAGGAGATCTGCACCGGTTTGTCCTTCGCCCGCGGCATCGTCATCGCGGATTCCTCCAGCCGGGTGTGCAGCGACGGTTTCGCGTCTCTCGCCTTCCAACAGCCGGGCCACGGCGCCAGGCGCTGTCGGATCCTCAACCTCGAGGAGGTGGAGGACAGCGAGGCCGCCGCGGCCCTGGTCGAGTCCCGCGAGGGCGACTGATTCGCCACGGACTTGTGAAAACCGTCGGGCGCGTTACACTGACAGCGACGACCGGCCGGCAACGACCGCCGGGGACCGAGACCTGCGCGGATCAAGGGCTTTCCTCCCCCTCGATGGAGTCCTTTCGACCCGCGCGAGAAAGGCAATCAAAATGGGAACGAAGACGAGAACGATCAGATGGCTCCTGGTAGTCCTGCTCGCCATACCCGGCGTGGCAATGGCGGTGAACAAGGGTCGCATGATCGGCTTCGTGCAAGATCCCGAGGGCAACCCGGTTGAAGGTGTGAAGGTGATCGCCACCTGCGACGAGGCCTCCTCATTCAATGAATCCGACATCACGGACAAGAAGGGCGCCTTCAAGATCAACTTCGACTACATCGGCGTGACCTACACGCTCGCCTTCTCCAAGAGAGGCTACCTGCCCTTCACCTCGGATCACACCTTGCTCAGCGAGGGTAAGAGTCGCGAAACCTACGTCATGCACCCGGGCGACGCCGAGGTCGAGTCGGTGGTGCTCGACACCGCCTCAGAGCCCGCCATCGAGGCGTACAACGCCGGCGTCGCGGCGTTCAACCGCAAGGATTACGAGACCGCCGTCGCCAAGCTCGAGGAGGCTGTGGCTCTCGATCCATCGCTCTTCAACGTGTGGGAGGCGCTCGGCCAGGTGAAGCTGTCCACGGGGGATTACCAGGGCGCGGCCAAGGCCGCGGAGAAGGCCATCGAGCTCGGCGCCACCGGCGAGGAGCCGTGGCGGTTGCGGTGGCAGGCTTACAGGCAGCTGGGTGACAGGGAAAAGACCCTCCAGGCACTCAAGGACCTCGAGGACGCCAGCCTCCAGGCGGCCGAGGCCCAACGGTTGCACAACGAGGCGGTGGCCCTTACCAGGGCCAATGACCACGAAGGTGCCTACGCTTTGTTCGAGCAGGCCCTCGAGCTCGACCCGAACCTGACCTCGGCGCTCCACGGCAAAGCCCTTTCGGCACTGGAGATCGGGCGCTACGGCGAGTCGCTCGATGCGACGGAAGCGCTGCTCGAGTCCGATCCAGACAACGAGCGGGCCATTCGTGTCCGCTACAACACGGCGCTCAAGCTCGGCGACACCGACAGGATCATGGACGCCCTGGTCGACCTGGCCAAGGTGGAGCCCGAGATCGCCCGCAAGAGTCTTCTGGCGATGGCTTTCGATTCCTACGACGCCAACGACATGGTGGAGTCGGAGAAGCGGTTCAAGAAGGTTTTACAGGTCGACCCGAATCACCCTCACTCCCATTACCTGCTGGCGCTGATCTACGTCAACGAGGAGCGCGTCGAGGAGGCCAAGCCCCATCTCGAACGGTTCATCGCCCTGGCACCGGATGACCCCGAGGCACCAACTGCCGCGGAGCTGCTGAAGTACCTGAACCAATCCTGAGCTCGAGGCGGACCGAAGCATCCTCTCGCGCCGAACGCCGGCGCGAGGTTGGCCTGTCTGGTCTTTGGACAACTCAAGACTCAGACTCAAGTTCAATTGTATAAAACATCGCCATTGGTTTTTTTGAAGAAATCAAGTGGTCCCGGCTGCCAACACACACTCCGTTGAGCGTGAGTCATGTGCTGTGTCCGGCTCTGCAGCGCAGCGGGGCGAGCGTGCCGGTAGCGTCCGCCGCGGGCCGATGATCCGTCGGTATCCGAAATTCCGAACGGTTCATCCGACCATCCGAACACCCGGTCTGGCCGGTGCTGTACACCATCCAGGGAGCCATCCGTGGCCCAGCCTCATCATGAAAGTCTCAAATATCTACAGGGAAGCAAGTTACCTTCGCGAGATGAAGCACACAATCGCGGCTTCCCGCCGATTCCCACACGAGCTGCCCGCTGGCGCGAATCTTGCTTTCCTTTCTAGCCTATGGGGCAGAGTGCGTGAGTTCCAGCATCGCCAGATGGAAACCGAACTTCAGGCTTTGTGATACCGGATTCCGCTGTGCCCTGGTAGACTACTGCGGTCAAAATTTGGGTTTCAAAGGGAAATGACCGGTTGCAGCTTTCTTTCCGGTTCGTCGTTAGTGCCCCAGGGGGGGTCCCGCGGGGTTTCACCATTATCGATCGAACGAAGAGGAGGGAGAAGTCATGAGTGTTGAACGGATTCAGTGGCGTCGTGCCGCTCTGGTGAGCGCCGCGCTCGTCGTCTGGGTCGGATCGCTGGCTCTAAGCACTCCGGCGATGGCCCAGGAGGATCAGGAGTTGACGCCCGAGCAGCGGGCGGCCATGGAAGCGGCCTTGGACAGACCATTCGAGGAAGAAATCACCGTCACCGGTACCCTCATCCCGCGCCCCGACGTGGAGGGCCTGAGCCCGGTCGCGGTCATGGGCGTGGAGGAGGTCACCTTCTCGGGCCTGACCCGGATCGAGGACCTGGTCAACAATCTGCCGCAGGCCTATGCCCGCCAGACCTCCGTGAAGGCCAACGGTGCCTCGGGTACCGCCACGGTGGACCTGCGCTACCTGGGCGAGAACCGCACCCTGGTGCTGTTGAACGGTAAGCGCCTGCCTCCGGGTGACCCCAGAGGCACCTATGCACCTGACCTCAACAACATCCCCGTTTCGCTGATCAAGCGCATCGACGTTCTCACCGGCGGCGCCTCCGCGGTGTACGGCTCCGACGCTATCGCCGGTGTTGTCAACTTCATCATCGACCAGGAGTTCGAGGGCCTGCGCGGCGGCATCACCTACAGCGGGAACTGGCACAACAACGACAACGCCTTCGCCCAGCAGATGAACCTCGACGCCGGCTATGACCCGCCCACCGGCAGCACCTGGGATGGTGAGGGCATCAACCTCGACCTGGCCTTCGGCGGCAAGTTCGCCGACGGCAAGGGCCACGCCAGCGCCTACATCGCCTACCGCAAGCTGGACGAGCTCACCAAGGACGCGCGCGACTACACCAACTGCTCGCCGTGGGCCACCGAGGACGGAGCGATCTGCGGTGGTTCCTCCACCACCCCGGCAGCCCGCTTCCGCCCGCGCTACTCGCCCAACCATCCCGACCCGGACCTCGCCGGCCAGCAGATCGGCGATTTCATCGTCGCCGCCAACTCGGACCAGTTCCGCCCCCGCAACGCGACGACCGACCTTTACAACTACGGCCCGTGGAACCACTTCCAGCGCCCGGACGAGCGCTGGAACGCGGGCGCCTTCATCAACTACCGGTTCAACGACATGTTCGAGGGTTACATGGAGCTGCAGTTCATGGACGACGTGACCATTGCTCAGATCGCGCCGACCGGCAACTTCAACGTGGCCCCCAACGTCAACTGCGACAACCCGATGCTGTCCGAGCAGCAGTACGACATCATTTGCGTGCAGGGGGGCTACGCCGATAACGAGGTCGCCACAGTGTCGATCAACCGCCGCAGCCTCGAGGGCGGGCCGAGAGACTGGGAACATCGCCACAGCAACTACCGCCTGATCGCCGGTCTGCGCGGCGACCTCTCGGACGAGTGGAGCTACGACCTCTACGGCATGCACGCGCAGATGAACTTCCTGGAGATCGGCGGCAACGACGCCAACATCACCCGCATGCAAAACGCCCTCGACATCATCGAGGACCCGGAAACCGGCGAGTGGGTGTGCCGCTCCGGCGATGCCGGCTGCGTGCCCTGGAACATCTTCGTCGACAACGGCAACCAGATCGTCGACGACTACCGCAACGGCGTGACCCAGGAGGCCATCGACTACATGTACACCCGCTACCTGGATTCCGGCGGCTCGCAGATCCAGCTCGGAAACCTCACCTTCACCGGTGACCTCGAGGGTTACGGATGGACCATTCCCTCCGCCACCGAAGGCGTCCAGCTGGCGGCCGGTGCCGAGGTGCGGCGCGAGTACTTGTGGCGGCAACCGGACGAGGTCAACGTCCAGGGCTCGGCCGGCTCCGGTGGTGGCGCCGAGAGGATCGACGCCGCCTACACCGTCTACGAGGGCTTCGTCGAGACCCTGATCCCCTTCGTGCAGGATGCGAGTGGCGCGTACGACCTCTCGGCAGAGCTCGGTTACCGCTACTCCGACTACTCCACCTCGGGCGGCGCCAACACCTGGAAGGCCCTGCTCTCCTACGCGCCCACCGAGAGCTTCAGGTTCCGCGTGTCGTACAACCGCGCGATCCGGTCGGCCAACATCTACGAGCTATACCGGCCCTCCGGCTTCGACCTGGGCGGCACCTTCGACCCGTGCTCCGGTCCAACCCCGATCGCGACCTTCGAGCAGTGCGCCGGTACGGGCGTGACCCAGCAGCAGTACGGCCGGATCGATCCCAACCCGGCCAACCAGTACAACACCCTTGAGGGCGGTAACGCGGACCTCGAACCCGAGGTCGCGGACACTTTCACCGTTGGTGTGGTGGTTACCCCCTCGGGCCTGCCCGGCTTCACCGCCACCGTCGACTACTACGACATCTCGATCGAGGACGCCATCGACCCGCTCGCCTACGGCACGGTCATGAACCAGTGCATCAATACCGGCGATCCGGAGTACTGCGACCTGATCGTCCGGGACGAGTTCGGCTCGCTGTGGAACACCCAGCGGGGCTACGTGATCACCACCTACCAGAACGTCGGCCTCTACGGCAACCGCGGCGTCGACCTGACCCTGAACTACATGCGCTCCATCGGGAACGCGGGCCTGATCAGCTTCGACTTCGCCGGCACCTACCTCATGGAGAACTCCTTCGCCCAGGCCGAAGTCTCATACGACTGCGCCGGTTACTTCGGCCTCGCAAACTGCATCGATCCCCTGCCCGAGTGGGCGCACCTCTTCCGCTTCAGCTGGGAGACCAACTTCGGCTCCACCTTCTCGCTCGGATGGCGCTACCTCACCAAGGTCTGGAACGAGACCGCCGCCGAGGACCAACCGGATCTGTATAACCCGGCGCAGCAGGAGATTTACGCGATCAGCGACATCGGCTGGGTCGACGCCTACAACTACCTCGACCTCGGGTGGACCCACACCCTCAGCGACAGCGTCCAGTTCACGCTGGGTATCAACAATGTTCTCGACAAGGATCCGCCAATCGGTGCGGACCATGCCGACGATCCCAACGTGACCTTCTACAACGCCTACGATCCGTTGGGACGCTACGTGCACGCCAGCCTTCGTTTCGCCTTCTAGAGCAGCGGCTCTGGACAACCACGGGCGGTCCTTTGCGGGACCGCCCATTTTTTTGTGCGCCGAAAATGAAACCGATACCGGGTTTTTGCCTATATTAAGGTATGAGCCTCCGCAAAACCTGTTGCGCCGCGCTGGTTCTGTCGCTGCTCGGATGTTCCCAGGCATCGTTGCGTCCACAGAAGCGTCCGGTCACGGTCGAGGAGCTGCTCTCCGGCACCGATCTCGGGCAGATTCAGCCTGCGCAGGTATTGATCGACGAGAACGAGATCCTGGCCGTGAGTCCCGAAATGGTCCGATTCCTCGACAGCTATGTCGACCGTAACGCGGGCAGTTTTATCAAGTTACACAATCTGCTCTACGCCATCATCAGCGAAGGCAGCTTCGGGCTCGAGTACGACGACCGGACCCGCACCGCCGCCCAGACCTTTGCCGACCGCCGCGGTAACTGCCTTTCCTTTTCCAGCATGTTCGTGGCCATGGCCCGCGAAGTGGGCCTGAATGCGAGCTACCAGGAGGTTGAGATCCCTCCCGATTGGAGCTTCGACAACGACGTCTACGTGCTCAACCGGCACGTCAACGTTTACGTGGAGCTGGGCATCACCGGCGAGCACGTGGTGGACTTCAACATCGACGACTTCCGCGCCAGCTACGACCGGCGGGTGATTCCCGATCGCCGCGCCTTCGCCCACTACTACAACAATTTGGGCGCCGAGCACATGCTCGCCGGCGATCGGGCCACCGCCCTGGCATACTTTCGCAAGGCCCTCATCGACAGCGACCGCTCCTTCTCGCCGGCGTGGACCAACCTCGGCACTCTGTACCGACGAAGCGGTCTCACCTCTCACGCCGAGGCTGCCTACCTGCAGGCGCTGACCGTGGATCGGCATGACGAGGTGGCCGTGAGCTCCCTCGCCGAGCTGTACCGCCGTCGCGGCGAAACGGAGCTCGCCGACGCCCACCTCAGAAAGGTGATCAACCACCGAAAGCAGAACCCTTACTACCGCTATCACCTCGCCCGCGAGGCCTTCTTCTCCGGAGATTTCCCAACAGCCATCTCCCACCTGAAATACGCCGCGCGCAAGAAGCCCAACGAGGACGTCTTCTGCTTCCTGCTCGGCGTCGCTTACCTGCAGAACGGTGACAAGGCGGCCGCCCGCCGTTGGCTCACCCGCGCCGAGGAGGTGGCCGCCACCGACGCACTGAAACGCAACTACGCCAGCAAGATGGAGGCCCTCCTTGAGGCTTCGCACTAGCCCCCTGCCAGCCAGGCCCTCGGGACCTGAGCGCCGTCGCCGGCGACTGCTTGGCCGCGCACGACCGGCACGGTTCGCGCGCCTTCCACAAAAACGCGAGCAGGTTTACGGCATGACGCTGTGGGCACCGGATGGCGGCGAATGCCGCCGTCAGGCGACCCTGCGAGCTGGGCCGACTGACGCGGAGGCGCGCTGGGGCCGCCCGGCAAAGCGAGAGATTTTGTCGCGGGGTTTTGACATTTTTCGCGACTTCTCGATGTTACCTGACAGTGTAGTTGGCGCATATGAAGTGCACTTGACGCCTATTGTTGATGACGTCAAGATACTCGGAGTCGTCTTTTCAAAAACCGATCTGGAGGTGAAATCTTGAAGAAGGCAGCGTTTTTTCTATTGTGTGGCGTCCTGATGGTCGGTGTTCTTCACGCCCAGGATCAGCCGGTCACCGGTGAGGATGACCTGGTTCAGGAGAAGGGCCCGTGGGCGGGCACATTGATCCATCCCGATGCCGACATTTCGAAGTACGACAAGCTCTACATGTGGGCGGGCGTGTTCGATTTCCGTGAAGGTGGGGCGAAGAGCTCCGGCACCACGGCCCAGGCCCTGCGTGGCCAGACCGGAGAGTATTTCATCAGGGACGAGTCGAAAGAAAAGTTCAAGCAGGTCTTCAGTGATGCCGTCGTCGCAGAGCTCGGCCGCAGCAAGCTCTTCGAGGTTGTCGAGGCGGTGGGTCCGGGCACCCTTCTGGTTCGCGCCGGAGTGCTCGACATCGTCTCCGACGTGCCGCCGGACGCCACCCGCAGGGGCGAAGTCTACCTCGCGTCGGTCGGCTCTGGGGTGATCTTTTTCGAGCTGATCGATGCCGAGACCGGGGTCATCCAGGCCCGTGTCGCCGAGCGGCGGAACATCCAGCCGCAATCGCGAATGCAGAGCGTCAGCACGATACCGACAAACGCCAACACGGTGTGGATCGAGTTGGAGCGCTGGGCCCGTGAGCAGGCGCGGAAGCTTCGTAAAGAGCTCGAAAAGGCGAAGAAAAAGGCGAAGTGACACGCGAGGTGCGAGCACGATCCGTCGACCGATCGTGTCAGAATAATTCACCAGCGGCCGCGATCCCGTCGCTTCAGCGAATCGGCTTGAACTCGCGTCTGACTCGCTGTCCAGGCTTGCACTCCTCGGGCACGATAAGGACCGACTTGAAGCCGGCATGCCTGAGCAGGCCCTTCACCCACTTCGCCTTTTCAATCCGCTCGATGGGACCGACGTAGAGCTTGTAGAGGGGCAGGGCACCGTCGTCCTCGATCGCCACCACCCTCTGGTGATGGGCCGGAAAGCCTGCCTCTTCGAGCACGTTCTGGAAAGGTTCGAGCTCTTCCTCATCGCTGACCCGCGCCACCTGCGCCCAGTACTCGATGCACTCGGGCTCGGT
The DNA here is from genome assembly GCA_965364305.1 of uncultured Thermoanaerobaculia bacterium. Taxonomy (GTDB): domain Bacteria; phylum Acidobacteriota; class Thermoanaerobaculia; order Thermoanaerobaculales; family Sulfomarinibacteraceae; genus Sulfomarinibacter. The sequence continues at coordinate 5,571 of CBDTWX010000075.1, read as the reverse complement.
TTTCGGTTCGGGATCCTCGGCCGCAGGCTCGCTTGCCGGCTCTTCGGTGCTGCCAGGTGTGATCACAACCTGATCGGTGGAAAAATCCACCCTGACCTGAGCTGGATCGTGAGTCTGGACGGGTACATGAGCCACCAGTACCTTTTCACCGTCGTCGAACTGGAGGCGGTGCTTTCCGAACGGAACTCCGACGAAGATCATGATCGGCTGACGCTTCGCGATCGCCCGGTCCCCGGAGCCGACCTTGCACGCCATGGGGTTGGAGGTCAACTCGATGGCCCCCAACTTCTGGGTCGCATCGCCTTCCGCGGTTCCGGACGCATCGCCCTCGACCTCTGGAATCAGTACCTGAGCCGAGGCCGGCGAAACCGTGAAAGGGAACACTGCTGAAGCAAAGCCTTCCCTACGAACCTGGATGGTGTGCTCGCCGGTTTCGACGCCAGGAACCCGCTTGCCGTCCTTGGCCGCCCCACACGTGCCGACGGACTCTCCGTCGAGAAAGATCTCGAGCTCGGCCGCACAGATCACCCACAGGTCGCCCGCCGCCGCCGGAGCAGCCATGCCAATGCACCCGACCAACGAGATCAACCGTACCCAGCTCATCTTCTAGCCTCCCAGGAGTGTACCGACGTCCACAGACCTGATGGCTGCCGACCGATCTTAGCGTGTCCCGGCCAGTTTTTCTTTCAGAGCCCCGGGCCTGGGCCCACGTCAGGCCGGTTCGGGCGAAGGGTTGCGCGGCTGTCTGGGTGGCCCCCATCCTGGCTTGATGCCTTTACGGGCGAGGTGGCCCGGCGCTCACCTCAACAGCGTGTCAGCCGATTCAACTCATGTGTTCCCGCTCGTGAATGATGTCCCATGGCTTTACAGCGCGCATCTTGAGAGCCCACGAGAGTCGGGTACCATCGCTTCATGGGATTTTGGCGGGCGGGGGTCGCGATCACGGCGACGATCGTGGGCGGGTGCACGGTTGAGGCAGCCGGCCTATTTTCGGTCAAGCCAAATGTGGTTTTGTTGGTGACCGACGACCAGCGGCACGACACGATCGGATTCCTCCACCCGGTGCTCGACACCCCGAACATGGACTCGCTGGCGACCGCCGGAGTTTGGTTCTCCAACGCTTTCGCGACGACTCCGATTTGTTCCGCTTCTCGTGCAACCATGCTGACGGGCCTGCACGAGCGAACCCACGACCATGGTTTCGGGGAATTGATTCCGCTCGCCATGCTCGAGAAAAGCTACCCGGCTCTGCTTCGTGGCGGCGGATATGTGACGGGCTTTATCGGAAAGAACGGAGCAGAACTCGACGAGGAGCGTCAGGAACTACTCTTCGATTTCTTTCTTCAGGTCGACCGAAGCCCGTATATCGAGATCAGGGAGGGCGTGCTGATTCATGCCACAGACTACATGGCACACAAGGCGGTAGAGTTCATCGCAGATCAGAGCGCCTCGCAGCCGTTTTTGCTCGAGGTGGCATTTAACGCGCCCCACGCCGAGGATAACGACCCTCGGCAGTTCATCCCGCCGGAACGCTTTGCCGACCTCTACCAGGACATCGTCCACGCCCAGCCCCCGCTGAGCGATCCAGCGTTTTTCGATACCCTACCGATCTTCCTGCAGGAGGGCCTCAACCGGACTCGGTGGTTCTGGCGCTGGACCCCTGAGCTTTTCGACAGCATGATGAGTTCGTACCTGGCCATGGTCCACGGGGTCGATGCGGCGGTTGGCGAGATTCTCGAGGCGATCGACGCACATGGTTTTGCGGACAACACGGTGGTGATCCTGATCAGCGACAATGGCGCATTCATCGGAGAGCGCGGGTTCGCCGGCAAGTGGCTGGCCTACGATCCGTCGATCCGCATCCCATTGATTGTCTGCGATCCAAGACCCGGCGCCCTGAGAGGACAGATGGTTGAAGAGTTGGTGCTCAACCTTGATCTTCCGGAGACGATCCTCGATCTCGCCGGCATCGAGGCTCCAGCTGTCATGCAGGGGCGCAGCCTCGCGCCGCTCCTGAGGGGCGAACAGCCGGCTTGGCGGATCGATACGTTCCTCGAACATTCGTGGACTCGCCCTCCACAGGCTGTCATCGCACGCCATGAGAGCCTCCGAACCGATCATCTGAAGTACATACATTATGTCGATCATGGACGGGAAGAGCTCTACGATCTCAGCACTGACCCGGATGAAGGAACCAACCTCGCAGGCGATCCGGAATGGATGATCGAGCTCGAAAACCTCCGCAACCGCACGGTGGAGCTGCGGAAGCTCTACGCCGGTTTGGTTTTCGAGGATGGTTTTGAAAGCGGTGACCTGACGGAGTGGATCGTGGTTCGCTGAAGATTGGACTCGAGTGCCACAACACATCAACAACTCGTCAGGGGAGCGGGTCCAGGTCACCATGACTCAACCCGTGGTTTGACGCTTCTCGAGTTGCGACCCACATTGATGTTCAGAGTTTCCAGGCGATCATCGGTCTCTGGCACCGATAGAGACCGCTTCGCCACGGGAAAGGGGTTGCACCATGACGGTATCCCGAAATCACCTTGACCGACGCAGGTTCATCAAGCTGGGTGCCACGGCCTCGGGCGTCGCAGTCGCGGGGTGCGGGAGGGACGGGGACGCGCGAGCCCCCGCTGACGACATCAAGGTCGGCCATCGGCAGCTCGGCGGCACGGGCCTGAAGGTCTCCATGATCACGTTTGGCGGCGACGGGCCCGAAAACCCAGAACTTCTCTTGGCGGCGCTCGATCGTGGTATCAACACAGTCTGGACCTCCCCAGAGTACCGTGACGGGCGGGCTCAGGAATCGGTCGGCCGTGCAATCCGCGCTGCGGGACGCCGTCGCGACGAGATCGTCATGTTCACCGGCATGGAGCTGGCGAAGATCACCTCCAAACAGAGCGTTCTCGACACCATCGACGGCAGCCTGCGACGCCTTGGCACGGACCATCTCGATATCTTCGCTGTATTCCAGCTCCACTCGCCCCGGGATCTTCGAATCGATGCCCTGCACGAGGCCATCGACGAGGCGAAACGGGCCGGCAAGGTCGGGAATCTCGGCCTCACCGGCCACAGCGGGGGTATGGAGGCGTGTCTCGAGGCAGCGATCGACGATGGACGGTTCGACGTCTTCTGTATCAGATACGATTTCGTATCCTATCCGGACCAGGGCCGGATCTTGCGCCGCGCCGCCGAGAAGGGGATCGGCACCATGGTGTTCAAGGTCAACGCCGGCAACCGCCAGATAGATATCGAGAAACTCACGTCCAGCTCGCAGTTCTACAACCAGGCGGCGGTGAAGTGGGCGCTCACCAATCCCGATGTCGCCAGTGTGTGCCTGCGGATCACCAACTTCGATCAGTTGCGGGAGTATGCGGCGGCTGTAGGAACCGGCCTTGAAGAATCCGAGGTCGCCATGCTGCGCCGTTACGCCGACGAAATGTACGACAAGTACTGTCGCTTCTGCGGCACCTGCGAGTCGAGCTGCCCGCACCAGGTTGCCGTTCCCGAGGTCATGCGCTACGCGATGTACTTCAAGTACTATGGCCGCGAAAAGGATGCGATGGAAAGGTACCAATCACTGCCTGGGGGCCGGCGTGCGGCGATGTGTGATGGGTGCGAAGGCTCGTGCGATCAGGCCTGTCCGTTCGGTCGATCTGTTCGGGCCGAGCTCGTCGAGGCGCACCATCTGCTCAGCTTCTCGCGTGTCTGAAATTCGAAAGGTCGATATTCATGCGTTCTCTCGTGTGCATAACCCTGTGCACCGCAGCTCTGACGGTGGCTTGCGGTGGCGGGCCGCCAGAGACTCCGGGTCCTGAGGAATCCGAGCTCGCTGGGCTGCTTCCATCTTCGTCAACCCTCGGCAACTGGATCGTCGCTGAGGGCCCGTCCGAGTACTCTCCCAACGGCTTGTGGGAGTACCTCAACGGTGGTGCGCCCTTGTATCTGGGCTACGGCTTTCGTCGGCTCGCGCACGTACGCTACCAGCCCGGCGGCGAGGCTCGCGCCGGGATCACGCTCGATGTCTTCGACATGGGCTCGGAGCTGGGCGCGTTCGGCATCTACAGCAGTGGCCGACCGCCGGCGGCGGAGCTCCTGCAATGGGGCGCCGAGGGCTACCGGTCGGGAAGCGTGGCCGCGGCGTGGAAGGGGAGCTTTTTCGTCCACGGCGAAGCGGACGAAGACCGGCCCGAGCTGACCGAGATGCTCGAGAGCGTGATGGAAGAAGTGTGCGACGGGATCACCGGTACAACCTCACCGCCGGATATTCTCGATCCTCTGCCGCGAGAAGGTTTGGTGGCACGCAGCGAGCGCTACGTTGCTGAAGATCTTCTCGGACACTCCTTCCTGCCGGGTGGCCTGCTGGCAACATACGAGATTGACGGCCGGGAGGCACAGCTCTTCGTCAGCGAGCTCGACAGCACCGATGCCGCCGCCGAGGCGATGAACAAGCTCCGCGACCACCGGTCGAAATGGGGGAAGATCGCGAGTGAAACTCCCTCGACAGGCGTCGAGGGCTTCCGTTTCTCGGGCCCCGGTCCAGGGTCTGGGACGGTGGTCCGGCTCGATATGTTTATCGCCGGCGTCGACGGTGAACTCTCGTTCGAGGAGCAGGAAGAGCTGCTCGAACAGCTCGCCAACGGCCTCGTCTCATCGCATTCTCGGTCATAAAAAACCCGAAGAGTGCCTCTTTGGCATGACGTCTCGTTCTTCCCACGGTTTGTGTGCTAACGTGCCCTGGATATCGGAGGAGAGAATGAATCAGCCGACCTGTGGACGGTGTTATTCCGGATTGGTAATAATCCTCGTCTTTGTCATGAGCACGGTTTCGGCGGCCGCTGCATTCGATCTTGGGTCCGTATGCCTCCGAGCCGAAACATCTTCGGCCGCGGGCTACGAGGTGTTCGGTATGACCGTCAGCAGTGATGGCAGCGCCCTGCCCGGCGTGCTGATCGCGATTTCAGGAGACGGCGTCAGTCTGAAGGGTGTGTCGGACGCCGAAGGTGCGTTTCGCTTCACCTCGGTTCCACCCGGCCATTACTCAGTCGTCTTCAAGATGAAGGGTACAAAAAAGGTCAAGCTCGAGATCACAGTTGCGACCAGCGATCTCGATCTGGGAGAGATCATCTTGGGTTAGCTCATCGCAAGGGTCTCAGGAGGGTTTTACCTTTTCCTGGCGGCGTTCCTCGCAGGTGGGTACGACCGGCAGTTTTCTCAGGACACGCATCAAAGGATCCACCTGCACCTCGCTCTTCCGCACACCCGGCAGCGTGGCTCGGTTTCCGGAGAACTCGACCCGGCGCATCTCACCATTGACCCGGACGGGTATCGGCATCGGAAACTCGAGTTCTCCGACGTTTCGCCATTCGAGTACGAGCGCGGAATCTGATTCGATCAATTCGAGCTCCGGCAACAGGCCGCGGCGTGCATAGACCTCGAAGAACCACGACAGGTCTTCGCCAACCTCATCACTCGCAATACTCAGGAAATCGTCGGTAGAACGGTAGCGGGCCGAATTAGCCCGTACTTCTCACCAGGTTTCGTGACGAGGGCGGCGAAGCGCAAGTA
>CBDTWX010000074.1:0-15340 GCA_965364305.1 uncultured Thermoanaerobaculia bacterium | reverse complement strand
ACCAGCCATGCCGTCAAGGCGGTGACTGCGTGCACCGTCACCGCGGCCCACACACTTCCCCACCGCTCCCTTGCTCCGCCGCACAACAACCCGAGGACGAGGGAGGCAACCGCCCATGCCGCCCAGGTCCAGGGCGGTGGGGCTGCACCGCCGGCTATTCCGAGCCAGTCCGGCGGAAGCAGACAGACCATCGTCGCGCTGCAGTAGATGGCCGCCGCCACGATATTCGGCACCGACACGAAGTGCCTACCGTGACGTTGCATCACGGGGAAGGCGGTGACCATCAGGCCGTGTGCTGCGCCGCGACAGAGAAGCTCGATCCCCACGGCGCCAGCCACCACCGCAATCACCGTCAACCAGAGCGCGTCCCGAACCGCAGTTGAGGTCTCAGCACCGAGGATCGGCGCCCAGGCGCCGCCGATGACCGCGGCTCCCATGGTGACCGGTAGGACCACGAGAAAGCCCGGACCGGTCGGTAGACGGAGACCGAATCGCCCCGGGAAGAGGACGTTTCCAAGAATCGTGAGGCCGAGCCCCAGGATGACCAGAATGCCCGCGGCGATGGCGTATCCGAAGGCGCCTCCTCCGAGAATCGACCCCGGTGGCCCGGCCCACGGGAAGGCGCCGTTCGCGGCCCAAACGGCGCAGGCGATCGCGGCCGCAGAGCCCGCAATACTGCCGCCGACGGTCGCCAGCCGTCTGCCGATCGTGGGCGGATCGAAGACCCACTTGCTGATCGCCATGATGCGGCTCACGTCAAGCGCGGTGCCGACGCCGCGTGGCGATCCACCGATATCGTGGGAACCGCCCCATCGACGGTCGCCGGTCACCGTCGGATCGAAGAGGTTGAGACGTTCATAAACCGGTTCGAGAGTGGTTGGGAGAAACGGATCGACCTGGCGCAAGGTGTAGGTTTTCGGATCTTTCTGAAGGATGAGAAGCCCGATCCGGTCGCCGTGAACCTGCTTGAGGTGCTCCTCGATCTCGTAGATTCCCCCTTCAAAGCGGCAGGCGATGGCAAACCGCCCGGTCGAAATCCACATCCTCTCGAGCTCCTCGACCTCTCGCATATCCGCAAAGTCGAGGTGGGTGTAAACCAGCTCGTCGATCTTCTGGAGCGAGGCGATGGTGAAATCGAGGAGGTCGACATTACCCCACCGGCCGTCCCTCTTGAGCTCCAGCTCCTCGGCACGCAGCTGGTTGATCGTGGTCAGAGCCTCCTGTTGCACCTCGTCCGGAAAGCCGGTCAGATCCATGAGCTCGAGGCCGTGCGCGTCGATGACCCCTTGGAGACGGACAACCGGCATCAGCCGCCGACGCACCGAGGAGTCGTCCTCGGCGACGCGACGGTGGTTGAGCAGGAGCCAGATCGCGAGCACCGTGTCGAGATCGGGCTCGTTGGCGTAGACCGACCACCGTTCGCCGTCAAGGTCGAGCCCCTTGCGGACGACGACCGCCGCCTGCTCGCAGGTTGCGAGGGTGAACGAACGGACGCATCCCTCGTGGTGGTCGAGGTTGTAGACACCGCGGGCGGAGTCCATGAACGGCTCGCCCTGCGCCGCCCCGTCGAGGAAGATCGTGCCCGTGGGGTACTTGCGGGCCGCCGAACCGGATACGGTGAAGTTTCGATCGATTCGAACGACGATGTTGGAGGACTCGACGCAGCTCAGGTAGCGCCCCTTGGTGTCCTCCTTGATGTGATAGCGAACCGGCATCAGCGCGCGCGTGGTGTGCATGCGATCGATCGCTTCGGTCGCCCAGGGCTGAGGACCGCTATCGGTTTGCTTTCTGGCGCCGGTGCGGAATCGAAGTGTGAGGTCGCCAAACCGTCGGCGCCCGTCGCCCTCCTGCTTCGCCGTCATCCTTTGATTGTACCCCCAGCCCGCGTGATCCACGAGGTCCTGTCGCGAGAGTGGCAAAACGTCGTCCGAGGCACAGATCTCATGAATCACTTGGGCGAGGGTGATTTGTCTTTCCGCTGCTCGAGGCGGTCCTTCTCCCGCTCCTTGCTGTAGTCCAGCATGTCGACGGGATTGTCGATCACTGGAGACTCGCCGAGCGCTTCCCAGTCGAAGTCCTCGTCGAATGGGTCCAACGCCTTCTGCGGGTCGAAGATCCGGGGGTCCACGGGAAGGGCTCGATAGGGACTGAGATCCGGGCGATCGGTGAACAGATCGGCGAGATCGGTGGCGCCGGCGTCGTACTGGTTCAAATAGGGGAGCCCGAGTATGTTCCAGAAGGTCTTGAAAATGCTGCCGAAACTGTAGTGGGTCTTGCCCACATAACCCCGCTTCGCCCAGGGTGAGACCACCATCAGGAGACTGCGGTGGGCGTCGATGTGATCGACGCCGTTTTGCGCATCATCCTCGGTGATGATGATTGCCATGTCGTTCCAGTAGCGGGTGTGCGAGAGGAACTCGACGATTCGGCCGACAGCCAGGTCGTTGTCCGCCATGTAGCTCTCGCCGAAGGGGAAACCCGCCTCGGGCCGGTCGCCGGCGCCGTGGTCGTTGGGCAGGATCACCGTCAGCACCGACGGCAGACCGCCGTCTCCCCAGGTGTCCTCGAATTCCCTGATGAACTGATCCACCCGAAACTGGTCGGGAATCGCCATGTTGTAGGTCGGAAAAGTCTTCGAGGTTCGTTCGAAGATCGGGGCGGGCACAGGGTAGTTCACGAAGTGGCGGATTCCCGTGTATCTGAAGGACTCGTGGTAGATCCCCGGTTCGAACATGATGCCGAAACCGAAGTTGAAGAATTCCACCCGGTGGCGTTCGAGGTGGTCCCACATCGAGCCCGCCTCGTTGTAGTCCTCGGGGTAGATGGCGCCGGCGGATCCGGTCATGGCGAGGGTCCCTGGCGCCGTGGAGAGGGGATCGTAGCTGCGGTTGCCGCCGTATGACGCGGCGGTGGTTGTCTCGACCCACTCGTTGGGGTAGGTGTTGACCAGCCAGCGATGACCGTCGGCCGAGACATCGGCGTCGACGTAGAAGTTGTCGGCGATGGCGAAGGTGCGGGCCAGCTCGAGGTGGTTGGGCATGACCACGGCGTCCACGACCTCGGCGGTGCCGGCGTTGTTGGTGAAGGTCGCGTTTCGCCCGTATCGGGCCAGCGTCGGATCGCCCTCTCCAACCTCGATTTGGCCGAAGACCTCGTCGTAGGTCCGGTTTTCCTTGGAGATGAAGACAATGTGCTTGATCGGCGATGTCCGCTGCCCACCGTAGAGCGGAATCGGGTTTGCAGCGCGCCAGGCAAAACGGTCTGAATCCGCCCGGTCGACCCTGAAGTTGTTGGCCTCGACCTGTTGCGTCAGCTCCTCGAGCTCAGCGTCAGACGGGATGTCGAGGACGGTGACCGTCCCCTTCATCAGATTCCCGATATAGGTTCCTTCGGGGCTGGCCTCGAAGTCGCGCCCGCCGTTCGGGCCGCTGCCGAAGCCTTTGGCGTTGGCGACAATCAGCCTGGCTCCATCCGCGCTCACGGCGAGCTTTGCCGGGAACCAACCCACCGGAATATGGCCCACGACCGTCATCGTCGCGATATCGACCACGCCGACCGCGTTGATGCCTGACTCGGCCACGAAGAGCCGCTTTTCGTCGGGAGAGACGGCCAGGCCGAAAGGGATCACCCCGCGGAAATGCCGCGCCGCCTCGAACGGTCGGAGGGGGATCTCTGTCAGGATCTCATTGCTGTTCAGATCCAGCGCCGAGATCGAGTCGTTGTTGCCGTTGCTGACAAAGACGTGTTGCGAGGTGGCGACGAGAGAGTTCGGGCTCGACCCGCCGACCGCCGGGATGCCCTCCACCGGCTCGCCGACGAGGGCGCCGGTCTTCACCGTTGCCGTGACCCTCGGTCCGTCCGAATCCAGGCTGACGGTCCAAACCGAAAACGACTCGGGCGCGTTGGGATCACCGAGACCCGGAACCTCGATCTCTCCGACGGTCACGCCCTCGCGCATCTCGCGGGTGCCGTAGGCGAAGGCCGGGTACTCGAGGCCGGTCTCCGGCCGCTCCTCGTCGGTGCCCGGAATCTTGCTGTACTCGAACATTCCGACGTTGGCGACGTAGACCTTCGTTTCGTCGGGAGACAAGGCGACGCCGAAGGGATAGCGGCCCACTGCAACGTTGTGAATGACCTTCCGTGCAACGGTGTCGACGATGATCAGCCTGAAATGCGCCTGATCCACGGCATAGAGACGCGAGCCGTCCCGGTTGAGCACCATATCCCCGATATAGCCGAATCGGAAGTCCTCTTTTTCCGTTGCTACGCCGCAGTTGATGAAACCGAGCCTTTCTCCCGACCGGATGTCGAAGATGAAGATACCGTTCTCCTGGCCGCCGGCCACGTAGACAACCCGGTCGTCCGGCGAGATGGCCAGGCCCATGAACACCGAGGCGAGCACACCTTCATCGGTGGCGGGTCCGGGAGGGATCGAGCGCACGTTTGGGTTCGAAGACATGAGGTCTTCGATGATCGAGATCGACAGCGGCTCGGTTCCCGAGTTGGCGGTGATCGCGAGATCTCCCGACCGGCTCAAGATCAGACCGAAGGGGTGCGGCGCCACGGTCACGGAGCGCCCGATGGGTCGAATGAGCCTTCCGTTGGGTATCACCGTGACCCCGTCCGGATCGATCCGTGTGTACAGCTCACCCGCCGGGGCCGAAAGAACAGTTGGGGGCAGGATCTCTTCGCGGCCACAACCCGACAGCGTGGCAAGGAGAAACAAGGCAGCTATGAATTGGGTCATCGATGTGATGCAATGGAGGAGTCTTCTCCGCCCGGCTTGGACTTTTGTCGGCAGAACGCCCTTGTGAGGCATCACGCTACCTCGCTGCGATCGAAGACGAAAGGGATTCGATCAGGCGCTCGTTCCCATCGGCCCTGAAGAACTCGTCAAACTCGACGAAGTACCCGTCCGGGTCATAGCCGACAAAGACTCGAGCGCCGGCCCGGCTCTCCTCGATGACCTCCGGGGTGCGCAGCTCGAAGGCCGGCCGGTCCTTGAGATGCTCGAACCAGGCGTCGATATCGTCCGTAATGAACGACACCGTGACGCCCTTCTTCTCGGTCCAGGAATGCATCCCCCTGGCGCCATCGACCGGACCGATGAAACCGGTCGGGGAGGTGGCGAGGATCTTGGCCCACCCCTGATCCGCGACGAGCTCGAAACCGAAAACAGTTTCGTAGAACTCGCGCATCGCCTCGACGTCGTTGGTATAGAGCCAGAGGACGGTGGCCTTGAAGCCGAGTCCAGATGGCCTTCTGGTGCCGGTGCCGGTTTCTGGATAGACGGACTCGAGCGCATCGAGGATCGGCATGAGGCGTTCGTTTTCCGGGTGGTGATTGAAGCGCTCGAACTCGAGGTAGTAGCCCTCCGGATCGACGACGACAAACCCGTCATGGGCGCTTCCCGGTTTGGGGTTGTATCCGTACTTCATATCCACGCCTTGCGTTACGACGTAGTCGTACCACTCATCCAGTTGATCGGTGATCAGCGCGATGGCCACCGTCTTCGGTTCGTCGGCGGTGTGCATTCCGTGCTCTGCGTCGACCAGGGTCAGATAAGAGGTTGCCGCGATTCGCATGATCTTGGCGAAGCCATAGTCGGCGACGGTCTCGAGACCTAGCACCTCGCCGTAGAACTGCCACGCCGCCTGGAGATCGGCATAGTAGAAAAAAGCGTTGGTCGCGATGACGCTGCGACCTTTGAAGACTTCCATCGACGACCCCTTCCGAGTTGGTGTTGCATCCCGCGCCGGTTGCCCGCAGCCGACCAGAAAGAAAGAAATGATGATCGCTGTCAGCGGCCTGGTCTTTGATGGCACTTCTGATCCTCCTGCCCAGAGTTGGACACTCGGAGTGTAGCCGCAGATCCTTTGGATCCACAATCAGCCGCATACGGTAGCCGAGAGCGCTCCGCGAAGCTCGACGCTGTTGACAAGCGACCCGGCCGGGACTGTAATGTCGTGTCGTGTGCCGAAAACGAAAGCGAAACTCGGACGCCGCTGGTTCGCGGAGAGGATCAACGCCGAGCGACCCACCAAAAACTGCGGCCGTCCACGGAACAGGAGTGGCCATGACCTTCAAGCTCACGTACTCGACAATGTTCGATCCGCCCGAGGAGATGCACACACGCTTCGAAGCGGCTCTCGAGGAGGTACGGACGAACCTCGGGGCGATCCATACGATGTTTGTCGATGGCTCCGACGTCGCCGGCCCCCGAACCTCGGAGAATCTCAGCCCCGTCGATCAGCGGGTGGTCCTCGGCCACTTCCCGGTCGGCGACCGGACGGATGTCGATCACGCCGTGGCCGCGGCGAAGAAAGCCTTCGAAACGTGGCGGATGACTTCGCCTGAAGAACGATTGCGGCTCGTCCGGCGGACCGCCGAGCTCATCGAGGAGCGCGTCTACGAGATCGGCGCGGCGCTGGCGATGGAGGTCGGCAAGAACCGGATGGAATCGCTGGGCGAAACTCAGGAGACGGCGGACTTCTTTTCGGGCTACGCGGAGGAGTTCGAGCGCAACGACTTCTATGACCGGGCCCTGCCCGACGATCCGCTCGCCGACTTCCTCTCCCACAATCGCAGCGTCCTCAAACCCCACGGCGTGTGGGGTGTGATCGTGCCCTTCAACTTTCCACTTGCCCTCGCCGGCGGACCGGTGGCTGCGGCGTTGGTCACCGGCAACACGGTCGTTTTGAAGGGGGCGAGCGACACGCCGTGGGCCGGTCGTCTGCTGGCGGTCTGTCTGCGCGACGCCGGCTTCCCGCCCGGGGTCTTCAACTATGTGACGGGGCCCGGCAGCGTCGTGGGCAACGCCCTGATCGAGCACCCGGACCTTGCCGGCGTCACCTTCACCGGGTCCCACGAGGTGGGGATGCACATCCATCGACAGATGGCGGCCGGCGCTTGGCCGCGTCCCTGCATCGCCGAGATGGGCGGTAAGAATGCTTGCGTCGTGACCGCCAGTGGCGACCTCGAACGGGCGGCCGCCGGCATCGTGCGCTCGGCCTTCGGTCTGACAGGCCAGAAGTGCTCAGCCCTCTCCAGGGTTTATGTCGAGGAGGCCGTGGCCGACCGCCTCCTCGAGAAGGTGGTGGAGGCGACCCGGGAGATCCGGGTCGGCGATCCCTGCCAGAGAAATGTTTGGATGGGACCGGTCATCAACGAGGGGGCGGCGCGGAAGTTTGCCGGCTACTGCGCCGAGCTCGAAAACAACGGTGGCCACATTCTCGTGGGTGGCGTGCCCTTGACCGAGGGCGAGCACGCCAACGGCCACTTCGTGGCGTGCACCGTGGCCGAGGCTCCGCCGGACCACCCGCTTTTTGACGAGGAGATGTTCCAACCCATCCTTATGGTGTGCCGGGTCGGAGATCTGCGTGAGGGCGTTGCCCTGGCCAACGAGAGCTCTCTGGGGCTCACCGCCGGCTGCTATGGGGGCGACGAGGAGGTGCGCTACTTCCTCGACCACATCGAGGCCGGGGTCCTCTATGTCAACCGGCCCCAGGGCGCCACCACCGGTGCGTGGCCCGGTTATCAGGCCTTCGGCGGGTGGAAGGGCTCGGGCTCGACTGGCAAGGCCATCGGCTCCTTCTACTATCTTCCGCTCTACCTCCGCGAGCAGTCGCAGACCGTGGTCGAATGAGACGACCACGAGGGCGCACGCCGCGACAAAGAGGCCACCGCTAGCGTCGAGGAGGAATCCATGAAGACACCGCACATCACAACCGAGCTTCCAGGTCCCCAGGCGCGCTCCATCCTCGAACGCGACTCCAAGGTCGTCTCGCCGGCCTACCCGCGCGACTATCCGTTCGTGATCTCTCACGGCCGGGGCGTCGAGGTGTGGGACGTTGACGGCAACCGCTTCCTCGACTTCGCGGCCGGGATCGCCGTGTGCAGCACCGGCCACTCCCACCCTCGGGTCGTCGAGGCCGTCAAGAAAGCCGCGGATCATTTCCTCCACATCAGCTCGGACTACTGGCACGAGGGCCAGGTCCGGCTGGCCGAGCGGATCGACGAGCTCAGCCCGATGGCGGAGCCGGTGATGAGCTTCTTCACCCAGTCCGGGACAGAGAGTGTCGAGGGCGCCCTCAAGCTGGCCCGACACGTCACCGGACGATCCCGGTTCATCGGATTCCTGGGGAGCTTCCACGGCCGGACGATGGGGTCACTCGCTTTCACGTCGAGCAAGTACACGCAGCAGTCGGGCTACTTCCCGACCATGCCGGGTGTGACCCACGTACCGTACCCCAACCGCTATCGACCGCTGCTGGTGGGGGAGGACCAGGGACGGGCCGTGCTCGACTTCATCGAGCAGGTCCTCTTTCAGAGCAATCTGCCGCCGACCGAGGTTGCGGCCATCCTGGTCGAACCGATCCTCGGCGAGGGCGGTTACGTCGTGCCGCCCGACAGCTTTCTGCCCGGTCTGCGGGAGCTCTGCGACCGCCACGGGATCCTGCTCATCTTCGACGAGGTGCAGTGCGGTGTGGGACGCACCGGCAAGGTCTTCGCCTGCGAGCACTGGGGGGTGGCGCCGGACATCATGACCCTGGCCAAAGGGCTGGGGTCGGGTCTGCCGATCGGGCTGGTGGTCGCAAAGAAACCGATCATGGAGCAGTGGACCCGCGGCTCGCACGGCAACACCTTTGGTGGAAACCCGCTGTGCTGCGCCGCCGCCCTCGCCACGATGGATCTTGTCGAGAAGGAGTACGCGGCCAACGCCGAGGAGGTCGGCACCTACTTCTTGGACCGGCTGCGTGAGCTGCAGACGCGGCACGAGGTCATCGGTGAGGTGCGGGGCAGGGGGCTGATGATCGGTGTCGAGCTGGTGACCGATCCGTTTTCGCGCACGCCCGCCCGCGAGCTCTGCGACGCCGTCATCCACCGCGCGTTCGAAAACGGCTTGATCCTGCTCTCGTGCGGCCTCAGCACCGTCCGCTTCATGCCGCCGTTGATGGTCACGAAGGGCGATGTCGACGAGGCGCTGTCCATCCTCGAGGCGAGCCTCGAGGAGGCGCTCGAATGAGCTGATGGAGGTTGATTCATGAGATGTTTCCTCGGATTCATGGTTGGAGTGCTCGTGGTTCAGCCGGTGTTGGCCGGCGAAACCCCGCGCGCTCGGGATCTGGGTATTCCTTTCGACGGGAGCCCGGGTCCCTTCAACGCCATCACCGATGTCGCGGGCGCGACTGTCGGTCATTCCACGATCGTTGCAGATCTGCCGGACGGACGGCGAGCGCGCACCGGGGTCACCGCGATCCTCCCCCTCGGTCGAGAGAGCTTGATGAACCCTGTTTTCGGGGCGTGGTTCTCGCTCAACGGGTGTGGCGAGATGACGGGCACCACCTGGCTCGAGGAGTCGGGCCAGCTTGAAGGCCCCGTGATGCTGACCAACACCCACAGCGTCGGCACGGTTCACCAGGCCACCATTGAGTGGCGAATACTCCAGGGGGGGCCGGACGCCACCGGGTATTACTGGTCGGTGCCGGTGGTCGCTGAAACCTGGGACGGCTACCTCAACGACGTCAACGGCTTTCACGTCAAACCCGAGCACGTCGCTCAGGCCCTCGAGGGAGCGTCGACGGGACCGGTGGCCGAGGGCAATGTCGGGGGCGGGACCGGCATGGTGTGTCACGAGTTCAAGGGCGGAATCGGCACCGCATCACGAGTCACGAAGGTGCTTGATGTGTTCTACACCGTCGGTGTGCTGGTCCAGGCGAACTATGGGCTGCGCGAAGAGCTGCGCATCGCGGGTGTGCCGGTCGGTCGGGAGCTGCGCCAGCACCGCGTCTATAGCGAGACCGACCCGGACCCCCCGGACAATGGATCGATCATTATCGTCGTCGCCACCGACGCACCTTTGCTGCCGCATCAGCTGAAGCGGGTCGTGAAACGCGCGGCGATGGGTCTCGCCAGGATGGGCTCGGTGGCGCACAACGGGTCGGGCGATATCTTTGTGGCGTTTACGACCGCCGAGCGGTCATTGGGCCGGGTCGATCGGGTTCTGACCCATGAATCGGTGCCCAACGAGGCCATCGACCCGCTCTTCACCGCCACGGTCCAGGCGACCGAGGAGGCGATCGTCAACGCACTGATCGCCGCCCGCGACATGACCGGCGACCAGGGGCACTCCGTCAAGGCCATACCGCACGACGAGTTGATCGAGGTCCTCAGGCGCTACGGTCGTCTCGCGGAAGAAAAATAACGCAGAGACGCTGAGCCAACCATCCAGCCACCCGGATGCATGCAAGATACAGGATGCAGGGCCGCCCGCCCACCCAAAGACGCATACGCGCAAAGAAAGCGGTGGGATCAGCGTCAGTCAAGAGAGGCAGTGATCAGCGTCAGCGAACAGCGGCAGTTATCAGCGGCGGTGATCAGCGTCAGCGAACAGCGGCAGTGTACAGTCGCAGCGAAGAGTGGCAGGAGACAGCGGCAGCGGTCCGGTGGGTTCGCGCCGTTCTCATGGTGGATGATGGCCCCAACCCTGTCATTTCGAGCGAGGCTTGAGGCCGAGCCGAGAAATCTGTGGGCAGTGCGAGACGATGCCCGAAGGGCAGCTGTGTCTCGCTTCGAGTCGCCAATCCATGGATCCCTCCGCTCACTCGCTTCGCTCCCTCGGTCGGGATGACATCTTGTGCATTCTCTGGATCGATGCGTCAATCTGCGTTGTTTGCGGGCAAACTCCTGGGAGCGCGGGCGGATCGAGCATGATCACGAGCACGAGCACGAAGGTCGAGCATCGAGTATCGAGCATCGGGTGGGTGGGCGGCATTCCGAATTCCGAATTCCGAATTCCGAACTCGCGTTTCCTCATTCCGAACACCGCTACTGCAGCGCGTCAGCTTTTGAGCATTCTTTTCGCGGCGAGGGCGCCGGGCGCGCAGGTAACCCCACCTCCCGGATGGCTGCCGCTGCCGCAGAGGAAAAGACCCTCGAACGGCGTGCTGTATCCGGTGCAGTCCGGCGTCGGCCGCACGATGAGCTGATCGGTGGCGTGCTCGCCATGAAAGAGGTTCCCGCCGCTCACCCCATATTCGGACTCGAGGTCGACCGGGGTGAGGACGTGTTGACCGACGATTGCATCGCCGACGCCCGGAGCGTACTCCTCGAGCCGTTCCACCACGACGCGATAGAGCTCGTTCTCGGAAGCCTCATCCCACGTGCCCTCGAGGCCATGAGGTACACAGCTCACCGCGATCGACAGTACGTGGTGACCGGCCGGGGCGAGCTCCGGCCTCTCGACGGTGGGCATCAGTATGTCGAGGGCCGGCCGTCGAGAGAACCGGCGGTACTTGACGGGGTCGAAGGCGCGTTCGAGCTCGTCGACGGTCTCCCCGATTCGAATTCTTTCCGGCTGGAATCCGGGGCGGCAGGAAAATTCGGGTGGGCGGTTCAGCGCGAGGTGCACCACGGCAGTCGTGCCCCTTGCCCGAAAGGCGGAGATGTCGCGCTCCAGTGTTGCCGACAGGTGGCGGCTCGGTACGAGATCGAGAAAGAGATGTCTGGGATCGCAGGAAGCTGCCACCATTTTCGCCTCGAGCCGTTCTCCGCCGCCAAGGTTGACCCCCGTCACAGTTCCGTTCTCAGCGGTGATCCCTTTGACCGGATGGCCGCAGCGGATCTCGACGCCGTTCGCCATCGCAGCCTTCTCCAGGGCATCGATCAGCGCCGGAGAGCCGCCGGCGATGGGCTCCGCGACCGTACTCTCCATCCACAGGAAGTTGGTGGTGGTGCCGGGCGACCACGGGCCGGCAAAACAACCTTCGAGAGCCGACGCGGCGAGCCCCGCCTTCAGGAGGTCGCTTGAGAACCACTCGTCGAGCCAGTCGGCGATGCACATCGGCGTGATTCTCAGGACCTCCATCATGTCCTTCTTACCGAGCAGACGGACCGAGAGCGCCGCCCTCCCGAGACCGACGAGGTCTCCGAGACCGGTCTCGAAGAGGTCCGGCGGCGGCCGGTCGGCCAGCCGCCGCAATGGCGGCGAGATGCGACCCATGAACGATCGGAAATCGTGATACCGGCGGGCGTCTCGAGCCGATTGTTTGCCGAGCTCGTCCGCCGCGGCGCCGGGGTCGCGGTGGAGCACGAGGCCTCTCCCTTCGATCTGCGGAAGGAGGACCGGCGCCGTTTCAGAACGGAAGTCGAGACCGTGGTTTCGAAGCCCGAGCTCGTCAATGACCCAGCGCCGTACCCTTGCGGTGTCGTGCAACACACCGGCGGTGCGGTACCCCGGGCAGAACTCCTCGCTGCCCGCCAGACCGCCAACTTGATCCCGTTTTTCGAGCACGATCACTCGGCGACCTCGCTTGGCGAGAAGAGCCGCGGTGGTGAGTCCGTTGTGACCGGCGCCGATGACGATGAGGTCGTAACGATCGCTCATATTTCCCTCGCCTGGAGGATTGTGGAGGCCGCCAGCTGTCCCGGCGCACCCATGATGCCGCCGCCCGGGTGGGCGCCGGAGCCGCAGAGCCACAGGTTCTTGATCGGGGTTCGATAGCGTGACCAGCCCGCTGCCGGTCTCTGGAAGAGGAGCTGCTCGATGCTGAGCTCACCCTGGAAGATGTTGCCTTCACCCAAACTGAACTCCTGCTCCATGTCCCACGGGGTCAGCACCTGACGGAACAGAATCGACTCCTTGAGACCCGGGCAGTACTCGGCCAGGGTGTCGACCACCGTGTCGCCGAAGGCCTCCCGCTTCTCGGGCCAGGTTTCCGGCCCCCCGTTGATCTTGTACGGGGCGTACTGCACGAACATCGAGATGATGTGCTTGCCGGGTGGCGCTACGCTGGGGTCCAGCAGTGACGGGATGACGACGTTGATGTACGGCCGGGTCGAGTAGTCGCCGTACTTGGCCTCGTCATAGGCCCGCTCGAGATAGTCGATCCCGGGCGCGATCGCGATGTCCCCCCGGAGGTGAGCCGATCCCTCGCGGCCGAAGAACTCCGGCAGTTTGTCGACCGCGAGATTGACCTTGCCGGAGCTTCCGCGCAGCTTGTAGCGTTTGATCTGGGTCGCGAACTCCTCGTCGAAGTGCTCCTCGCCCGCCAGACCCAAGAAGGTCAGCCTCGGGTCGCAGCTCGACAGCACGGCCTTGGCCCGGATCTCGTCACCGCTCTCCAGGACCACCCCGTGCGCGCGTCCGTTCTTGATCGAGATGTGATCGACCGACGCTTCGGTGCGGATCTCGACGCCGTGGCTCTCGGCGGCGCGGGCGCATGCCAGACTGACGCCGCCCGTGCCGCCCTTCGAGTAGCCCCAGGAGCGGAAGGCGCCGTCGATCTCACCCATGTAGTGGTGGAGCAGGACGTAGGCCGTTCCCGGGGAGTGGACTCCCTGGTAGGTGCCGATGATCCCGCTCACCGCCATCGGCGCTTTGAGCACGTCCGACTCGAACCACTGGTCGAGGAAGTCGACGGAGCTCATCGTCATCAGCTTGACGTTCATGTTGACAGTGTCGCGGCCGCCGTCTTTCATCGCCTTGCCGAGACGCAGGAGCTTGATCAGCTCGCGCGGGTTCCACGACGTCGGGTCCGGCGCCGGCGAGTCGATGATCGCGCGGGCGAACTGGGCCATCTTGGTCATCGTCAGGCTGAACTCGGGGTAGACCTCCGCGTCGCGGGGGCTGAACCTCGAGATCTCGCGCCGGCTCCGCTCGGGGTCGGCCCACCGGCAGAGACCCGGGTCTCCCACCAACGGCGAAAAGGAAGTTTCCAGCGGGATGATCTCCAGACCGTGCTCGGCCAGCTCGAGGTCGCGGATGATCGACGGGCGGAACAGGCTCACGACATAGGAGCAGACCGAAAACTGAAACCCTGGGTAGAGCTCCTCGGTGACTGCCGCGCCGCCGAGAATGTGGCGCTTTTCCAAGACCAGGACCTTGCGCCCCGCTTTTGCCAGATAGGCCGCGCAAATGAGACCGTTGTGACCGCCGCCGATGATGACTGCGTCGTATGAGTTTTTCATCACGCCCTCTTCCTGGGTGGGTTGAAGAACTGGTGAGAGACCACCTTGGCGGTCACGGTGTGACGCCGGTACTCGGCCGTCAGTTCGATTCTCAGGGTGTTGCCCTCCTCCGCCGACGCCGCCTCGACCTGGGCGAGTGCGAGGTTCTTTTTCAGGGTCGGCGACCAGGCGCCGCTGGTCGCCTGACCCACCCACCGGTTGTCGCGATCGTAGACGGGCCGCCCGTCTCGCCAGGCGTGAGAGCAGATCTCCGGGGGAAGCCCGTAGAAGGCGAAGACCTCCTCGAGCTCGGACCAGCTGATGTCGAGACCGACCAGCTTCCGTTTCGGGCCCGCCGCCTTTTCTCGCAGCAGGGCATCGCGGCCGATGAAGTTGTCGCGTTTGAGCTGGACGGCCCAACCGAGCCCGAGCTCGTAGGGCGTGTTTTTCCGGTCCTCGATCAGACAGTGGTGGGCGCCGAAGTAGTCGACCCCGTTCATGATGAACCCGGCCTCCACCCGGGAGACATCGAGGGCGTCCATACCGGCCGGTAGGATTCCGTACGCCTCGCCGCAGCTCATCACCGCGTCGTAGACTCTCTCGGCGTCCCCGCGCTCGACCCAGATCTCGTAGCCGAGATCGCCGGTGTAGCCGGTGCGGGTGATCCAGATGTCGGCGCCGTCGAGCGTGCAGCGGAGGTTGCCGAAGAATTTGAGGTTGTCGAGATCGCCGTCGGAGGCCTGCTTCAGGATCTCTCTCGAGTTCGGTCCTTGAAGAGCCAGCGCCCCGATACGGTCGGTGCTGTCCTCGATCGTGACGTCAAAGCCCCGTCGAAACCGTTCGATCCACGACAAGGCGGGCTCGGACGAGGTCAGGCGGAAGGAGTCCTCTCCCAGCCGGGAGATCGTACCGTCATCGATCACCTTGCCGTCGTCGTCGCACCAGCACAGGTAGGTGACCCGGCCGACCTTGAGCTTGGCGATGTTCTTCACCGTCAGCCGCGACAGAAAGTCGGCGGCATCCGGCCCATAGACCTCGTACTTGAAGAGGGGGCTGACATCGATCAGACCCGCCGCGTGCCGAATGGCGAAGTACTCCGGTTCGTGGCTGGTGTCGTACGAGCAGACCGCGTGGTAGCCGGCCCAGTCTTTCCACCTCATGCTCGTACAGAGCTTCGAGGTGCGCGAATGAAACATCGTCGGGACTGGCATCGCTCGTCCTCCTCGCCAAAGGGATGCTGTCGGCGCTCCGTGTGTCCGGAATCGTTAAAGAGATTCCTTCTCTCTAACAGTTCCATATCATAGATGGTTTTTCATATCGTGCAATTGCGTGCGGTGAATCGGGCCTTGCAGCCGAAGATTGGTGAATAGTCCGGGCTAGCCCGTACTTCTCA
>CBDTWX010000073.1:0-15342 GCA_965364305.1 uncultured Thermoanaerobaculia bacterium | reverse complement strand
GCGGCAGCGCCGGCGGTCTGCTGATGGGCGCGGTGGCCAACATGGCGCCGGAGCTCTTTGCCGGCATCATCGCCAACGTGCCGTGGGTCGATGTCGTCACCACGATGCTCGATGACGACATCCCACTCACCACCGCTGAGTTCGACGAGTGGGGCGACCCCAAACAGCGCGAGTACTACGATTACATGCTGTCCTACTCTCCGTACGACAACGTGGAGGCCAAGGATTACCCGGCGCTGCTCGTGACCACCGCGCTCGAGGACTCGCAGGTGCAGTACTTCGAGCCCGCCAAGTGGGTGGCCAAGCTGCGGGAAATGAAGACTGACGACAACCTGCTGCTCTTCACCTGCGAAATGGCCGCTGCTGGGCACGGAGGGGTCAGCGGGCGCTATAAACAGTACCGCGAGACGGCGATGGAGTACGCGTTCATGCTGAAGGTACTCGAAGGGTTGCAGTGAACGGATTCACCTCGGTCCTGCTCGCCGGTGCATTGTTCTTCCCGAGCAGCCACGTATTTTCTCGGACTGCGGAGCCGACCCGTGAGTCGCTTCTCGCTGCATGGGAGATGAACCTGCGCGACGACCCGCAAACCCTGATATTCGAAAAGCTCGAGAACCGTCGCTACCGCTGGTCGACCGAGAGGTTCCCTTTTGACGGCGTTGTGACGGTGCTCAACCTCGTGATCGATGACCGGACCCTCGAGTATGCCGCGAGCGGGGTCGTGGGCGTGGTCGAGGCGGATCTCGAGGGGGTGAGTGACGAGTTTCGCCGCCAGTACGCCTACAGCATCGGTCTGTGGCATGGCGCCAACACTCTCTACTACGACGCCGACACCGGCCGGTGGCAGAGCGCCGCCGAGTGGCAGAGCTCGCTGGCCGAGCTCTACTCGGATGGCGGCTGGTTGGAGTGGTTTTCGGGATGGCTGTGGGTCATCTTTCTCGCGGTCATGGTACTGATTGTGTTCTGGCTGTCCCGGCGTGCTTCTCGACAGATGAAGAAGGCGATGGCCGCGCAGGACAAGGCGCTCGCGGAGCAGGAACGGGCGATCCGCCTCACCGAAGATGCGATCGAGGTCAGCCGCGACTCGAACAGGGTCCTCAGGGAGATTCGTGATCTGCTGAAGGAGCAGGCACACGAGGATACAGCGGCAGACGTCAGCGACGGATAGCAGCGGCAGAAGACAGCGACAAACAACAGCGACAGATAACAGCCGGCGAACAGTAGCCGCGCATGCCGCAATCGACCGCGGGAGTCGCCGCCGTGGCGTCTGGCGCCGGCGTTGAGTTCTGACGTGGGCGCCGTATCTGCCACTGACACCTGTTTCGGCGGCTGATCGCTGATACCGGCGCTGTCTTCTGTCCGTGAACCTGTCCCTGTCGCGGGTTTTGATGAATAGCCCGGATGAGCGCTACCGGTTCGTCTGCTCTCCGCGGATCGAATCGACCCGGTCCCGGCAGGCGAAGGTCGTGCAGACGGCGCAGCACGGGAATGCCGGTTCAAAATCGTGCGCCTCGAAGGGGGCCGCCACGAGTACCCCGGAGACCGACTTGATCGGGTGCATGAGACAGCTCTCGTTGAGGCTGATTCCGAGATCTCCCGGTTGGAGATGGGCGAAGAGCGCCCGCTGGCCGGTGACGTTCCAGCCACAGTAGCCCGGGCTGTACGGCAGGACGGCGGCGCCGTCGCCCGAATCTTCGGCGGCATATCGATGGCGGGCGATCTGTACGAGCTCGTCCGCGGCGATCGAGGCCACCTGATCGAGAATGTAGCCGTCCGCACCATCGCCGTTGGCGAAGCAATCGCCGATGTGCTCCGAGACCTCCTTGCCGAGGGTCACGGCAAAAAGGGCGAGTGCGACCGCATCCTCGAGGACCACCTGGAGGGCCGTCTCATGGTCATTCCCTCCGTCGCCCTCGAAGATCTCTTCGAAGGTGCGCGGGTCGATGGGCTGATAGACGCCGCGGGGCCTCGCCGTGTCGAGGAAGAGCCCTCGCGCGCCATCGATCAGAGATCGTATCTGTGGCGCCATGGGCGAGTCGTCCCGTGGCGCGAGCTCGTCGATGGCGTCGGCCGCCGCCTCCAGCAGCTCCCGGGGCTCGATCTCGAAGTAGGTTCTCATCCATTCTCCAGCGCAGAGGAGCCCCGGTCCCTGATCAGGGCCGGGACTGCGTCCAATTGTACGATCATTGGGTATCGTTATCGATTGACCAACCCAAGAGCCTCCCGGACGAGCGTGAATTCCGGTCCCTCGCGACGCTGGGAGGAAACGATCGAGAGAACCAGGTCTTCGATGATCCTGGCGTCCTTTTCGGCGATGCCCGCCGCTGCGAGGAGGCCACGGATGAACTTCGGCTCGAGGAGCTCCGGATCGCCAGTCAGAGCCTCGTCTTTTCCGTGGGCTCCCTCGTTCAGCGCTGTGCCTACCAGCAGCGCCGCTGGTTTGGCAATGCTTGGTTCGGCCGTGTTCGATTGCAGCAGGGTGTCGACCCGGGCACAGACCTGGCGGGCACGGGCGAGCCTGTCGGGTTGGTCGGCCAGCCGTTGCTCGAGCAGGGCCATCAGACGCTCGACGACCGGTTCCGCGATACCGGAGCCGTCAACGCCGTGGCCGAGGCAGGCCTCGGCCTCGGCGCACCACTCGGCGCAGGCGAGGTCGATGCGCGGGTTGCGGACCTCTCTCGAGCAGCCCCGGCAGATGCGGCTCGGCTCGTCCTTCCAGAACTCGATGGCGCGCCCGCAGTAGGCGCAGCGGACGTCGAAGATGTCGTCCGGCGTCCAGTAGCGCTGGTCCTGTCCGGGGCATTTCGGTGACATGGGCTAACTCGGGGGTAGCAGGGTCACGAAAGAGGACTGTCTCGGGTCCTTGGCCAGGAAGCGGCCGACCCAGTGCCGGCCCGACTCGGAGGTCGCCACCTCGCCGAAGAGCCGTGCGTCGTTGGCAAGGCCGGCCTCGAAGCCGTGCTCATAGCCGGTGCGCAGAGCCTCGAGCGCGAACCGGGCGGCGTAGCGCCGGGCCGCCTCGACCTGGTCCGCCTCCTCCGCGGTGGGGGCCTGCGTCGCCAGCAGCGAGGCCACGTCGTGGTCGGCGAAGAGTGCCTCGGTCTCGCCCTGCTGGGCGGCGGCCAACGCGTCCCAGTCGGATCGCTCATGCGCGAGCTCACCGGAAGCCAGGGCTCGGGCCACCTCCACGGCGCGTTTCAGGGCGCTGGACGAGGGGTGAAGCTCGTGTGCCAGACCCAGCCGAAAGGCCTCGGCGCCGGTGATGGATTCGCCGTTGACCGACAGCTCCGCCGCCTTTCGCGGCCCGACCAGACGCGGCAGCCGCTGCATGCCGCCATAGCCGGGGATGATGCCGAGCTTGATCTCGGGCTGGCCGATGAGGGCGTTCTCGGTGACGATGCGGTAGTGCGCGCTCATCGCGAGCTCGTTGCCGCCTCCGAGGGCAAAGCCGTCGACCAGACAGACCACCGGGAGCGCCAGATTCTCGAGCCCGGACAGGACGGCCAGAGATTCCACGCACTGCTGTTCGAGCTCAGCCGCGCTCTTGCCGACGAACTCCTCGATGTCGGCTCCCGCGACAAAGGATCGACCCGCTCCGCGCAGGATCAGTGCCTCGGCGGTCTCGCCGCACAGGGTGCCTCTGGTCTCGATCTCGGCGATGACCTCGGCGAGCTGTGCGATCAGCTCTGTGCTCAGCGCGTTGAGGGCCTTCGGCCGGGTCAGGGTGACGATGCCCACCCCCTCGACGAGTCGAATCTCGAGGAACTTCCCGGAAGCCGGATCGGCATCGGCCAGAACGGGTCCGAGGTACTCCGCCTCGTAGTCGGCCACCGACCGCTGTGACCGGTCGGCCTGCACCAGGGCCACGCCCTTGGGTTTGGTCATCGAGCCGTCGAGCATTTTTTGCTGGATCTTCGGCAGCCCGGCGAGATCGACGATCTCGAGGTCCTCCTGGCTCATGACCAGCTGGCCTTCGGCCAGCAAACGCACGGTCTCGCGGGCCTCGGACGAGCAGTACATGTGGGAACCGAGGATCGAGAGATCGGTATCGCCACGGACGACGATAGAGCCCGATGGCATGGCGTTCCGCTCGTCGTAGTCGCGAAGCAAAAAGGTGCTGTAGTGCATCGTGCTCTGATGGGTTCTCTCGACGATGAAATCGGGGCTGGTCCGTGGGCCGAAGACGCCCCAGACCGCCTTGCCGAGGGCGCGCGCCGGCTTCATGAAATCCCGGCCGTAGGCCGGGTTCGGGGTGCCCTCGTCGGTGAGCGGCTCCGGCATGTCGTCATCGAGCTCGAGCTCGTCGCGGTCGAGGATGCTCGTTTCCGGGACTCCGAGGCCTGCCAGGGCGGCGATGCCCTCCGCCTCCGACGAGCGAGAGGCGATCACCGCGAGCTCTGCGTTTCGCTCGAGAGCCGCTGCGGCGAATTCTTGCGCGGAGGCGTCGGCGCCCCAGATCAGCCCCCTCCTGCCGGGCAGGAGACCGATCTCCGAGAAGATCTCGCGCGGCGTGCTCCGGCGGAAGATGATCTGCTTCTGTCGCATCCACACCCAGCGGGCGTCCATCACGAAGCGCCGGCCCTCATGAAAGAAGGTCTCCTTGTACTCACCCTTGAGCCCCTGGCCGGTGGCCCCGAAGAAGGCGAGGACCCCATTGTCGGCCAGTATCGAAACCAGCAGCGGGAAGTTTCGGCCGCCGGTGTGCTCGAAGATTTTGTCGACCCCTCGACCGTCGTTGGCCGCCAGGACGGCCTCGCGGAAGGGCTCGGTCCTGGCCAGCCAGGTCTCGTGGTCCTCGTCCGGTTCGAGCACGCCAAACACCTCCGCGGGGATCTCGCGACGATCGACGAATGCGTCGGCGATGCCCCTCTCGATGAGAGAGCTCCCGAGGGCGGGGTTCGAGCCGACCAGGATCACCCGCGCGCCGAGGGCCTTGCCGAGCTGGGCGCCGGCGAAGCTCGTCCCCTTGCCGCCCCCCATCACAAGGAGCGAGTCTCCGGGCCCGACCTCGAGACGCCTGACCACCGCGCGGTAGGCGGTGCCGTAGGTCAGCAGCAACGCCGCCAGCCGTTCCGGGCTGTTGCCCCTGAGCGACGGAGGCACCGGGATCGCCCGCTCCTCGTCGACGACCGCGAACTGGGCGTTGAAACCGTCGTGGGTCTCGTAACCGCGGATGTTGTGGCCGGTCCAGGAGTCGAGGATCACCGCCTGCCCGACCTTGACGCGGGTCACGGCCGGACCTGCGTCGATCACGATGCCGACCGCGTCGCTGCCCGGGATGTGAATCGAGGCGGAGTCGCCGCGGACAAAGGCGAAGGGCGGGACCGGGAGACCGAGAGCGGCAAAGTTGGTGTTGAAGTTCGGCCCGGTGGCGAGGATGGACACCAGGACCCGACCGGCGTCGGTCTTCTCCAGGCGGGGTGCGGCCACCCCCTCGAAGCGAAGGGCCTCCCTTGGGGGTCCGTACTGATCTCGATGGAGGGTCAGGGCGGCCATCATCGTCGGCACTGGCCTCGCGAGAACCGGAGCTTCGCCGAGCTCCCATTTCGGGGCGCGGGTGGAAAAGCGTCGGCCGGATTGGGTGGGATTCGTCATGTTGCGGGTCCTTCCTTCCGGCAGCGACTGCCGGCGCTTGGGCTTCGGACCGAAACCTCTGGCCGGCAACCGGAGGGCTGTTCTCGAATCGGAAGAATAGCAAAAGCCGGTACGCGCCTCTTGCTTCGACGTGCGAAGTGCCACTCTTCGCATTGTTAGCAACACCGATAGGCGCTCCCTACTTCGACGTGCTGGGTGCCACCCCTCACATTGTTTGCCCGGGAATCCTCAAGGGCCTAGCGCTCCCAAGGCAAACAATGTGAGGAGTGGCACCGGTGTCGTCGACGCCTCTTCGCGCTCCTCGTTGCAGCGAGGGGTGGCACCTGTGTCTGCCGCTGTTCGCTGTCGCTGTGACCTGTCGCCGACCGCTGCCGATGCCTGCTGGCACCGTTCCTGCCGCCCCGTTTCCCTACTCGGAACCGGACGGCACCAGCCCGTGGACCACGATATCGATGATCTCATCCACGTACTCGTCGATGTCCGGCAGCTGGTTAAAAAGCGGTTCGTAGAGCTCGCGGATGATGATGTAGGAACGGAGCTGCCACAGGAACCAGATCGCGACCACGCGGGGGTTCGCGGCCCGGATCGTGCCGAGCTCGACCTGTCGCTTGATGTACTTCTCGACCAGCGCCAGCCCCTGCATGCCTCCGCCGGCCACGAGGTGGTCCGCACCGAGCTGCGGGTTGGTGGCGGCTTCGATCAGGCCCATGCGGTAGAGGTAGACCGTGTCCTCGTCGTCGAAGAGCCTCAGGTAGGCTCGGGCGATACTCGCCAGGGCGCGTTCAGGGGGGCGGTCGAGCGCGGTCTCGGAGACGCTCATCTCCTGCACCGGCGCGGTCATCTCGGTGACCGTCTCGCGGTAGAGATCGGCCTTGCTCGGAAAGTAGAAGTAGAGGTGGGCGGCCGAGTTGAGGCCGGCCTCGGCGGCGATCTCACGGACGGTGACGCCGTTGTACCCTTTATGTGAGAACAGGCGTCGCGCGGCGTCGAGAATATCCCGCCTCCGCCCGCACTCGTCGGTAGCGTCCTCCGATGACGTCTCGACCGCCTTTTCCGGCTTCTCCAAACAGCACCTCGGTAGGTCATTATACAGCAAAAGTTGAACGCATGTTAAAACCGCGAAACATACCGCAATCATTGACACGTTGTTGCTTGAGAATTATCATGATACGAGCCGTTAGAACAGCCGTTCAAGGGGCTCTCTCGGACGGTGACATACGGTTGAAGACAAAGGGCCACGAGGACTCGATCCATGAAGCTTGCCATCGCGGGAAAGGGCGGTTCAGGAAAATCCACCATCGCGGCGGCCCTGGTGTTGTCTCAGGCACGGGCGGGCCGGCGGGTGCTGGCCCTCGACGCCGACCCCGACGCGAATCTGGCCTCGGCCCTCGGTGTGCCGGAGGACGACCAACGGCGCATCGTGCCGATCTCGGAGCAACGCGCCCTGATCGAGGAACGAACCGGGGCCAAGGTCAGACAGTACGGCCAGATGTTCCGATTGAATCCCGAGGTGTCCGATATCGCCGACGAGTATGCGTTGCTCCACGAGGGGGTGGCACTGCTGGTGCTGGGGGCCATTGAAAGCGGAGGCTCCGGGTGCGCGTGTCCGGAGAGCGTGCTGATCAAGGCGCTGGTAACCGATCTCGTGCTCCACAAGGACGAGGCTCTGGTGATGGACATGGAGGCCGGGGTCGAGCACCTCGGCCGGGGCACGGCCCGCGGCGTCGACACGATGCTGGTGGTCCTGGAACCGAGCCGGATGTCCTTGGAGTGCGCCGAGCGGGTCTTCCGCATGGCCGGCGAAATCGGTCTCCGCGACATCCGTGTGGTGGCCAACAAGATCGCCTCGCCCGATGACGAGGCCTGGGTTCGCGATGCGTTCGCAGACCACGAGATCGCGGCCGTTATCCGCTACTCGCCGGGAATCCGCGACGCCGACCGGGACGGTCGACCGGTCCTCGACGGCTTCGACGACGGCGGTCGAGCAGCTATCGAGAGTCTGCTGCGCACGCTCGAGAGGGAAGGAGTGTGATCATGGAGTTCAAACCGAATTTTCTCGCCTGTGCAGTGGGCAGCATGCCCCACTCCAATGCATCCGACGCCGTGGACGTGATCCTGGCGGCGTTGCCCGAGGCACCGGTGTGGCCGCAGCTTTCGGGTCGAGGTCTCAACGAGCAGATGGAGATCCAGTACTCCGAGGGGCTGCCGTGCCGGGTCATCGACCGTGAAAAGGGACGCATGTTCTTTGAGACCTCGGGTGACTACATCGATGCCTTCACCGAATTTTATGAGGCCTACATTCACGCCTGCGACCCCGATGACGGCACCGGCGACGTGTCGTCGATGGCCATCTCCCCCGACTTCTCGGCCGGAATCTACGAGCTCGAAAATCGACTCGCGGCGGAGGGCGGCACCCGGCCCTTCGTCAAGTGTCAGACCACCGGGCCGTGCTCGTTCGCCTTGACCATCGTCGACGAGAACAAGCGCGCCCTGTGGTACAACGAGGAGTTCCGCGACGTCGTCATCAAGGCCCTGGCGATGAAGTGCCGATGGCAGATCCAGAAGCTCAAGCCATACGGCGACATCATCATTTGCTTTATCGACGAGCCCATCTTGTCGGGCTTCGGCAGCTCGACCTACGTCTCGGTGCAAAGGGACGAGGTGGTCGGCGCAGTGGGCGAGCTGGTGGAGGCGATCCACGCCGAAGGCGCCCTCGCCGGCGTCCACTGCTGCGGGAACACCGAGTGGTCGATCCCGATCGACGCCGGGGCCGAGATCGTCAACTTCGACGCCTACCAGTTCGGCGAGACCATCGCCATGTACCCGGAGCACGTCAGGAACCATCTCGAGAGCGGCAACGCGCTCGCCTGGGGCGTGGTGCCGACCTCGGTCGATGTGCGGGTCAACACCGCCGAGACCCTGGCAGACCACTACGAGAAGATGGTTGACAATCTGGTCGAAAAGAGCGGGCTCGACCGCGGGTTGGTCTACCAGCAGACCTTGCTCACCGGTTCCTGCGGAACGGGCTCGATGGAGGTCGCGGACGCGGAGCGGGTCTTCCAGCTCACGGGCGAGCTGTCGCGGGCGCTGCGGTCGAAACACGGGGTCTGATCGGCCATGTCGTACACGATCGCGATCGCGGGCAAGGGTGGCACCGGCAAGACCACGGTCGCGGCGTTGACCGTCTCGCGGCTGGTTGCGGCCGGCCGGAAGCCGGTGCTGGCCGTCGACGCCGACCCCAACTCGTGTCTCGACGTCGCGCTCGGAGTGAAGGTGATCCAGACCGTGGGGGCGGTGCGGGAGGAAGCCCGTGAGATGGCGGGCAAGGGGCTCGGTTCCGGGATCTCCAAACGCGAGCTGCTCGAGCTCAAGATCCACGGGAGCCTGGTCGAATCGGACACCTTCGATCTGATCGCCATGGGCCGCTGTGAAGGCCCGGGTTGCTACTGCTACGCCAACAACGTCCTCAAGCAGGTGATCGAGAGGCTGGCCGACGACTATCCGACGATGGTCATCGACAACGAGGCCGGGCTCGAGAACCTGTCGCGCCGCATCGTGCGAAAGGTCGATCTGCTGATGATGGTCACCGACCCATCGCGGTCCGGTTTGACAACCGTCGAGCGGCTGCACGGGCTGGCCGACGAGATGGGCCTCGAGTACGAAAAGCTCGGCATCGTCGTCAATCGGCTGAGGAACGAGAGGATGCCCGAGGGTACCGAGGCCCTCAAGGAGAAGACCGGCGCCGACGTTCTGCTCGGCCTACGCTCGGACGACGAGCTCGCCGAGCTCGGTGAGATGGGCGGAAGCCTGTTCGACCTTCGGGAGGGCCACCCTCTGCTCGGAGTGATGGACCGACTGCTCGCCGAGGTTGGTGTGTGATGAGCCTTCGACCGACCGTCCCTGTCTTCGCGCGCGTGTCCGATTCAAAGACCGCCCGTCGGGAACGGGTACGGGTACGGGAATGGATGGTGTCGTGTCCCGATAACAATCGAAATGAGTGCAGAGGAGCGCCAGACCATGGCAAAGGCTAAGGAACCCAAGAAGCCCGAGCTCCGGGTCCTCGATCAGGCCTCGGTCGAGGTCCTGAAAAAGGCCCGGGTGGACGGTCAGACCACCGCATTCGACCGCATGGACTCGCAGTCGGTCCAGTGCAAGTTCGGAACCCGGGGCCTGTGCTGCCGGATCTGCCACATGGGACCGTGCCGGATCACCCCCAAGACCCCACTCGGGGTGTGCGGAGCCGACGGCGACACGATCGTCGCCCGGAACTATCTGCGCGAGGTGGTCGGCGGTGCCGCGGCGCACTCGGACCACGCGCGCGGTCTCGTCCTGCTGCTCAAAAAGGTCGCCAGGGGGATCGAGGGCGGCTATGAGATCCGAGACGAAAAGGCGCTTCGTCGCAACGCAGCCAACTACGGCGTGGAGGATCTCGATCGTCCCAAGGAGGAGATCGCCTTCGATCTCGCCGACCGCATGCTCGCGGAGTTCACCAGCCAGGAGGAGGCTCTGACCGGGCTCGGTTTCGCGCCCCTCAACCGCCAGGGAGTGTGGAGGAAGCAGAAGGTCGAACCGCTCGGCATCGACCGCATGCTGGTCGAGTCGATGCACCGCTCGACCATGGGGGTCGATCACGACTCCAAGAACCTTCTGCAGCAGGCGATGCGGACCGCGCTCGCCGATGGTTGGGGCGGTTCGAGGATCGCCAGCATCGTCTCGGACATCCTCTTCGGCACCCCGCATCCGGTACGTTCGAACGTCAACCTCGGTGTGCTCGGCGAGAACACCGTCAACATCGTGGTCCACGGCCACGAGCCGGTGCTCTCGGAGATGCTGGCCATCGCGGTTCGCGACGAGGAGATCGAGACCGCAGCGGTCCAGGCCGGCGCGGAGGGCGTCACGTTGGCCGGGATCTGCTGCACGGCCAACGAGATTCTGATGCGGCACGGCATCGCGGTGGCCGGCAACTTCCTCCAGCAGGAGCTGGCCCTGATCACCGGTGCGGTCGAGATGATGGTGGTTGATGTCCAGTGCTGCATGCCGAGCCTTCCCGATGTGGCGAGCGCCTACCACACCGAGGTCGTCTCGACATCGGAGATCGCCCAGACCGCCGGCGCGGTCCACATGCCGCTCGACGAGGAACGGGCCTACGAGGACGCCAAGGCGCTGGTACGGCGCGCCATCGAAAACTACTCAAACCGTGATCGAGCCAAGATGGCGATCCCGGACCACAAGCGGCCGGTGGTGGGCGGCTTCTCGGTCGACGCCATCAAGTACATGCTCGGGGGCGCCTTCCGACGCTCGTTCCGACCGCTCAACGACGCCATCATGCAGGGCCGGATCACCGGCGTGGTCGGTATCGTCGGTTGCAGCAACCCGAAGACCCAGATGGATCTCTACACCACCGAGCTGACCAGGGAGCTGTTGAAGAACAACGTCCTGGTGCTCAAGACGGGCTGTGCGGCCGTCGCCTCGGGCAAGGCCGGTTTCCTCATCCCCGAGGCGGGCCTTGAGCAGGCCGGTCAGGGTCTTCGAGAGGTCTGCGAGGCGGTGGGCATGCCGCCGGTGCTCCACATGGGGAGCTGCGTCGATAACTCGCGGATCCTCGAGGCCGCCACCGAGGTGGTGCTCGAGGGAGGGCTCGGCGAGGACCTGTCGGAGATCCCGGCGGTCGGCGTGGCGCCCGAGTGGATGAGCGAGAAGGCGATCACCATCGGCTGCTACTTCGTCGCCTCTGGCATCGACGTCGTTCTCGGCCACCCCTTCCACATCGAAGGATCGGAGAAGGTCACCGAGTTCCTCAACCGGGGCGCCGGGGAGATCTACGGGGCGTCGTTCCACGTCCACCCCGATCCCCGGGAGGCGGCCGAAAAGGTGCTTGCGCTGCTGAACCGACGGCGCGAGAAGCTCGGCATCAACAAAAAGGCCGAGCGCAAGCTCATGGACATGAAGGATCGGCGGGGCATCCATGTCGAAGCTGATTTGCTCTAGCGCCATCGACGGCGCGGTGGAGTGGGTGGCGCGGGCCGACGCCAGCGTGGCCAGGGCCGTCGCGACCCACGGCGAGGACCATGCGGTGGGTTTCCCGTCCACCGCCTACTACCTGCCGGTGATCCACTCGCTCTCCGGCGACAAGGTCGAGACCCTGACCGACTGCCGGACCGTGCTCAAGAAGGCAAAGGACCTGCTGCCGCTGCGGCCCTCCGACGAGGTGTGGCTGCCCTACCTCGGCAGCGCGCTCGACGCCGGCATCGCCTCGCTCTTCGCGTGCGAGATCCTCGAGGCCTGCAAGTACCTCGAAAGCTCGAACGGCAGCCACCCGGTCAACGGCATCTGGCTCGGCGCCGCCTCGGACGTGATCATCCGCGAACGGGGGATCGAGTTCGTGGACGGCACGGCGCCGGGTTTTGCCGCCATCACCGGAGCGGCACCGTCGAACGAGATCGCGGTCACGATCGCCCGCCAGCTGCAGGAGAAGAGCCTCTACGTCTTCATGGCGGGGTCGACTGACGGCAGACAATTTGCCGAGCAGCTCGCCGAGGAGGGCGTCCAGCTCGGGTGGGAGACCCGGCTCGTGCCCTTCGGCAAGGATGTGTCGGCGCTGATCTACGCCCTCGGTTTCGCAAACAGAGTGGCGCTGTCCTTCGGAGGGGTCCCGGCGGCCGATTTCGAGGCCAACCTCAAGTACAACAAGGACCGGGTCTTTGCCTTTGTGCTGCCGTTCGGCGAGGTGGATGCCGAAAAATACGCCCTGGCGGCCGGCGCGATCAGCTACGGCTTCCCGGTCATCGCGGACACCGATATTCCGGAGATCCTGCCAACCGGTGTCTGCACCTACGAGCACGTGGTGTCGAACGTGCCCTACGAGAGCATGGTCGAAAAAGCGCTCGAGGTGCGCGGCTGCAAGGTCAGGATCACCGAGGTGCCGGTGCCCGTGCCCTACGGCCCGGCCTTCGAAGGCGAACGCATCCGCAAATCCGACATGCGCGTCGAGTTCGGCGGCAACCGTTCTCCGGCCTTCGAGTACGTGACCTCGGTCGAGCTCGACGAGATCGCGGATGGTGAGATCGAGGTCGTCGGCCCCGAGGTGGACGAGGTCGAGGTGGGGGGCGCGCTGCCGCTCGGGATCTGGGTCGAGGTTGCCGGCCGCAAGATGCAGGTCGATTTCGAACCCATTCTCGAACGCCAGGTCCACCACTTCCTCAACGGCGCCTCGGGGCTGTGGCACATGGGCCAGCGGGACATCGTGTGGAGCCGGATCTCAGCCGAGGCCTTCGACAAGGGCCTCCGGATCGCCGACTACGGGAGGATCCTGCACGCCAAGATCCTCGGCGAGTACGGCTCGATCGTCGACAAGGTCAAGGTCACCCTGTTCACCGAGCTCGACGAGGTCGAGCGCCGCCAGGAGATCGCCCGCAAGGTCTACGACCAGCGAAACCGGCGGCTCGAGGCGATGACCGACGAGTCGGTGGACACCTTCTACTCGTGTCTGCTGTGCCAGTCCTTTGCGCCCAACCACGTTTGCATCATCACGCCGGAGCGGCTCGGTCTGTGCGGTGCCTACAACTGGCTCGACGGCAAGGCCGCCTACGAGATCGACCCCACCGGAGCCAACCAGCCGGTCCAGAAGGGCGAGGTCCTCGACCCGGTGAAGGGGGTCTGGGCGGGTGTCGACGAGTATGTCTACGTCAATAGCCACAAGACCCTGGAGTCCTTCTCGGCCTACTCGATCATGGACCGTCCGATGACCAGCTGCGGCTGCTTCGAGGTGATCTGCGGCTATGTGCCGGAGTGCAACGGCGTCATGGTGGTCAACCGGGAGTTTCCCGGCGACACCCCGGTCGGCATGAACTTCTCGACCCTGGCCGGCGAGGTCGGCGGCGGCCGGCAGACGCCGGGTTTCATGGGCTGCGGCAAGATCTTCCTCACCAGCCGCAAGTTCCTCTTCGCCGATGGTGGACCGCAGCGTCTGATCTGGATGCCGAAGGAGCTCAAGCAACTGCTCGCGGACGACTTGACGCAACGCTTCGACGATCTCGGGCTGCCCGGTTTTCTGGACAAGATCGCCGACGAGACCATCGCCACCGACCCGGACGACATTCGAGCCTTTATGGAGGAGATCGGCCACCCGGCGCTCGAGATGGAGGACATGGCGATCTTGGCGCAGCAATCCGACGAAGCGGATTCAGCGACCGAGAACGAGGTGGCTGAAGAGCCGATCCTCGAGACCTCGGCAACCGAGGGACCAGTCTCGGAGGCAACCGAAGTGACGTATGACATCGAGAAGCTCAAGGCCGAGCTGGCCACATCCGTGGCCGCCGAAGTCCGCGAGGAGCTCAAGGCCGACCTCACGCGGGAAATCGTCGGCAACATCATCGGACTCCTGAACCAATCCTTCCTCGGTGAGACCGCCTCTCCCGAGCCCGTGCCCGTTACCGTGCCCGAGCCCGAAGTTCCGATCGAAGAGGCGGCGCCCACGCCAACCGTCATCGAGTCAGGCCCCTCCGCATCAGAAAGGCTCGCCGAGCTGACGGAGGTCGAGGTCGTCAAGGAAAAATGTGAGGAGCCGGTGTGGGAGGTCAAACTCGGCGCCGGCCCCAACGAGGGCGGCACCCGCGGTGTGACGTTGCAATTAGGTGGCGCGACCTGCATGCCCTTCCACCTCTGGGAAGGCGAGATGCCGCACCGCCCGCTGATCGCGCTCGAGGTCTTCGACGTGGTCGCGGAAAAGTATCCGCAGGCGCTGCGCAAGATCTACGGCCCCCTGCTGGCTGATCCGCCCGAGATGGCGCGTGCCTGTGTCGAAAAGTACGGAGCGGATCTGATCTCCGTGCGTCTCGAGGGGACCCACCCGGAAAAGGGCAAACGGACACCCGAGCAGGCTGTCGAGCTGGTCAAAAACGTGCTCGAGGCGGTCGAGGTGCCGGTGATCGTCACCGGTCACAACCACTTCGAATCGGTCAACGAGGTCCTCAAGGCGGTGGCCCAGGCGTGCCACGGCGAGAACCTCCTCCTCAACTGGGTCGAGCAGGACAACTACCGCACCGTCGCCGGCGCAGCCATCGCCTATGGTCACACGGTGGTCGCCCAGAGCCCGATCGACGTCAACATCGGCAAGCAGATGAACATCCTGCTCACCGGAATGAGCGTGCCCAAGGACAGGATCGTCATGGATCCCATGACCGGTGCGATGGGCTACGGGATCGAGTACACCTACTCGGTGATGGAGCGCAT
Source organism: uncultured Thermoanaerobaculia bacterium (assembly GCA_965364305.1). Lineage (GTDB taxonomy): Bacteria > Acidobacteriota > Thermoanaerobaculia > Thermoanaerobaculales > Sulfomarinibacteraceae > Sulfomarinibacter. The sequence goes on along the minus strand of CBDTWX010000073.1, from coordinate 516 downwards.
ACGGCTCAGCGGTCTTGCCGGGGACGCGATGCTGGCCGGGCCGATGATCGTCTCCCCGGGCCAGGAGACTGCCAAGGTCAAGGAGGTCAAGGCCCCCGAGAGCGATTTTCCGTCGTGGGGCGACGTCGACAAGCGTTCGGTCCTGTGGGAGCTCGCCTGCGCCAATACGCTCCTCTACGCGGGTGCGGATCTTCTCATCATGTACCACCCCGATGCCGCGATGGCCACCAAGGACACCATCTTCCGACTGATGGATGGGAGGGTTTGAGTCATGGCGCTCACCGGTCTGCAGATTCAGAAGCTCCTTCCCAAGACCAACTGCAAGGAGTGCGGGGTCAACACCTGCCTCGCCTTCGCCATGAAGCTGGCGGCCCGCAAGGCGGAGATCTCCGAGTGTCCGTATGCCTCGGACGAGGCTCTTGCCGTGCTGTCGGAGGCCTACGAACCGCCGGTCAGGGGCGTTCAGCTGGGACCCGCAGGGGGGCTGCGTCTGGGCGAGGAGACCGTGCTCTACCG
>CBDTWX010000072.1:0-15360 GCA_965364305.1 uncultured Thermoanaerobaculia bacterium | reverse complement strand
AGAAATCGAGCCCTCTCCAACCGCCGAGGCAACCCGCTTGGTTGAACCCGAGCGAACATCTCCGGCGGCGAAGACCAGCTCGACTCCGGTGACCGCCGAAATAGTCGAGCACCATGAAACGTTTCCCACGTGCTTGGAGAAAATCGCCCGGCGTGCTTCGAGAGGGGTTTGTTGGAAATCGAAGACGCTGAGCAGCGAGTAGGGAGGATTGAATGAGCGCGTCTATTCTGGGATTGCACCACGTCACAGCGATCGCCGGCGATCCGCAAACGAACGTCGATTTCTACACTGGAGTGCTCGGGCTCCGCCTGATCAAAAAAACCGTCAACTTCGACGATCCATCGACCTACCACTTGTACTACGGTGATGGAATTGGGAGTCCCGGCACGATCATCACCTTTTTCCCGTGGCCTGGCGTCCGCAGCGGAGTGGCCGGCTCCGGCCAGACATCCGTCACCGCGTTCTCGGTTCCCGAACATTCCCTCGATTTCTGGCGTCAGCGGCTTCAGGAATCGCTCCTACGCGCGGACGAGATCGAGCGGTTCGGCACACCAGGTCTTGCGTTCGCCGACCCGGATGGTTTGCGAATCGAACTGCTGGCGAGCGCCGGGCCGGACGACGATCGCACCCCTTGGGGCGGGTCGTCGGTGCCTGTGGAGCATGCAATTCGCGGCCTCGACGGCGTGACTCTGCTCTACACCGACGGCGTGACCACGAAGGAATTGCTCGTCGAAGCCATGGGCTTTCGTGAGGTCGCCGGCGACGGACGGCGCGTTCGTTACGAGTCGGGCGACGGCGGCTCCGGTACCTTCGTCGATCTGCTGCGCGATCCGAACGCGGTCCCCGGTCGCGTGGCGGGCGGTTCGGTTCACCACGTTGCCTTCCGCGTGGCCGATGACGATGCAGAGGCCGAGTGGCAGGACCGTCTCTTCGGCGCGGGTCATCCGACAACCGAGGTGAAGGACCGGATGTATTTCCATTCGATCTACTTCAGGGAGCCGGGCGGTGTGCTCTTCGAGCTGGCCACCGACAACCCCGGATTCGCCACGGACGAGTCCGTGGACGAGCTCGGTTCGGGGCTCCGCCTGCCGCGGTGGTTCGAAAACGATCGCGACCGAATCGAGCAGAACTTGCCGGTACTCGAAAACCCGGATGAGAGGAAGGCCGGGGAGGCGGCGTGAGGACAACGTCTGGATCGCTCTCCCACATCCACGAGGACGGCAGGACTGCCCGCGGCGGCGTCGCTCCGCAGAACGCGATCGAGAAGAGAATTCACCCAGGGATGCCCCACACCGTCATCGGTGACGAGCTCGATTGGATCGAGAACACGATGTGTCGGATGGATCGGGGGAGCCGCCGCCGCGCTCAGGAAGCCGTAGCCCTCTCCGGCTGATAGGTCCACGGCCCATCCGCAACAAGCAGCGGTGTGAAATCGAGCGTGCTCTGTCAGGGCCATTGGGTGGCGAGAGAAGGGGTGCGGGCGGGATTTCTCCTGGCTCTACAGCGTGTTACACCAGCGTTCGATCGAGCAGGCCCAGAACCGCCTCGAGCAGACCGTGTTGGCTGATCTTGCCAGGATCGGCGAGGAGGCGGTCGAGCTCGGCGTCGCGGCCGGCAAGATCTTGAAGTCCCTCGATCAGCTCGTCGCTGACGGAGTCGCGGCCGAGGACGCTGATTGCCCAGGTGAGCAGCTCGTGGTCGAACTCCACCAGCTCGCTGCGGTCGTTGATCTGCTGCAGGTGGTGGGCAAAACGCTCGATATTGGGCCAGATCTCGGCGGCTACCTCGGCGTCGTTTCCTGACAGACGCCAGGTGGCGAGCTGGCCGCGGATCGCGATGAAGGTGAGCTGCTCGTCGATCCGGATGCAATCGTAGATCGGTGTCTTCATGATGCCGTCGATTGATTTTTCAGCCGTTTCGAGCAACGTCTCGTACTCCTCGGCCGTGGCCGGCGCCGGGCGCGCGAAGGCCAGACTGAACGGGCCGAGGGCCTGACGGGTGGCAATTGCCGTTTCGAGACGTGACCCGACTTCGACCGTGGGTCTTGGCCTGCCCTTCGCGACCGCGGCAGGGGGCGGTGCTGGAGGTTTCTCGACCATGGGACGTTCGGACAACACCCGCTTTGTCGCATGCAGCTTGGCGGCTCTTTTGTAGAGGCGTTCGGTGATCTGCTGGTGGTGTTCCCGGATACGGTCGTCGATGAGTCCGTCGGTTTCGTCGGACGGATCGAGATCGATCTCGCGTTTGGTCACCAGTCGGCCACCGTCGTACGCCAACGTCCGGATCTTGCCATCCGGTCCTGAGATGTACTCGGTTTGGATGGTGAACTCCCTCCCGAGGAGGGCGATCTTCTGGATGATTCCACTCATGAGCCGGGCTTATTCAACCACGGCGGGGGACATAGGGCAACGGCGTTGTGGGTGTCCATGATCGTTGAATTCTCGCCCTCGAGCGCGGAGCCGGCCGACGTGTCACGTATCGAGGGCACCGATTTCGGTCGAGGGCGGGGGTTGTCGACGGGCTATGGGACGGCCGCCATCAGGCACCGAGCAAGCATGGGTGCCGCTGATCACAACCTCACAACACAAGCTTCGGACCTGATTCACTTTGAGAGGTTGTGTCCGAAAACAGCACTCCCGGGTTTGCCCCGAGCGAGCGGAGCGAACGAGTGGGGGGATCTATGAACTCGGCGCGATGTCTTGGGCCTTCGCGGATCGAGTACTTGATTCACGACCTTGCGGCCCGCAAAGGCGCCCGAACGCCGTGATAGCCTTGAGCCGAAGCAATGGAAATACCTATCCTTTGTTCCCTGATGGCCATGGTCGGGTCGAGAGCGAAACAGCATCTCGTGCGTGGGCAGACGGAAGATTCGATTGAGGTTTCGCCGAAGCTCGTCAACGAGAACGAGTGACGAGGGGAGGGACATCGCGTGTCGTCCACCTACCGGGCCGATGTCGTCATCGCGGGTGCCGGGCTCGCCGGGCTCGCCACCGCGCACGAGCTGATCTACCGCGGCCTGCGGGTGCTCGTTCTCGACCGTGACGCCGAGGATCGGCTGGGTGGGCTCGCCGCGCGGTCCTTCGGCGGAGTCATGTTCGTCGACACCCCGCACCAGCGAAAGCTGGGTATCGATGATTCGCCCGAGCTCGCGTGGGCCGATTGGCAGAGCTTTGCGGACTTCGGCGACGATGACGAATGGCCGCGTCGTTGGGCGCGGACCTACGTCGAACGCTCGACCGAGCTCATCTTCGACTGGCTCACCTCGTGTGGGGTGAAGTTCCTGCCGCTCGTCAACTGGACCGAGCGGGGCCTCTTCCGACCGGGCAACTCGGTGCCCCGCTGGCACATCGCGTGGGGCACCGGGTTCGCCATCATCGAGAGCGTCGTCGCCGCTCTCGACGATCACCCCCGACGCGACAAGCTCGAGATCCGTTACGGTCACCGGGTCGAGCGGCTGCTGATCGAGGCAGGACGGGTGGTCGGTTGCGCAGGCTCGTTCGAAAACGGCGCTGGCGGTTTCGAGGCGCGGGCCGAGCACGTCGTGCTCGCGACCGGCGGGATCTGCGGCGGCGACCTCGACAAGGTCAGGGCCAACTGGTACGAACCGTGGGGCTCGGCTCCGAAAAGCCTTCTCAACGGTTCGCACCGTTTCGCCGACGGTCTGCTGCACGATGAGGCGGCTCGGCACGGCGCGGCCCTGACACACCTCGACAAGCAGTGGCACTACGCGGCCGGGATCCACTCGCGAGCGACCGACGCGCCGGCGGACGGCATCAGCCTGGTCCCGCCCCGCTCGGCACTGTGGCTCGACGCGCGCGGAAGACGTTTCGGCCCGGTTCCGCTGATGGGATACAGCGACACGCGCTGGGTGGTCGGGCAGATCTGCCGCACGCCCTGGCAGTACTCGTGGCAGGTCCTCAACTGGAAGATCGCCATCAAGGAGCTCGCCGTCTCCGGTTGTGACTACATGACCGCCTTCCGCTACAAGCGAAAGCTCCAGCTGATCAAAGAGGTGCTTTTCGGGAACACTGCGCTCGCCAAACGCCTGATCGATGAGTCCGAGGACTTCGTCGTTGCCGACACGTTGGGCGAGCTGATGGAGAAGATGGAGGCGTTGTCCATCGAGGGCGCCTCGATCGACCGCGAGGGCATGACGGCGGACATCCGGTCCTACGACGACCAGATCGCCCGCGGTCCTCGCTATTTCAACGACGACCAGCTGCGCCGCATCGCCGCCTCACGCAGCTACAAGGCCGACCGCCTCCGCATGTGCGCGTTTCAGCGGATCGAGGACCCGAAGGCGAGGCCGCTGATCGCGATTCGCGAGTTCATCCTCAGCCGCAAGAGCCTCGGCGGCCTGCAAACGGACCTCGCAAGCCGGGTGCTCGGCACCTCCGGCGAGCCGATCCAGGGCCTTTATGCGGTCGGTGAAACGGCCGGATTCGGCGGCGGCGGTATCCACGGCAAGGGCTCGCTCGAGGGAACCTTCCTCGGTAGCTGCATCCTCACCGGCCGCCTGTGCGGGCGCGCGATCGCTGGCGAGACCCCGTCATGAGGATTCGATGATCGGACGATGACGCCCATCGGAACGACAGATACCCTCACAGTCCCGGCGCGCGACCAGTATCCCCTTGTCGCCACGATCTTCCGCGGCCGAGGCGATTCGTGTCGCGTGGTGATCATGAACTCCGCTATTGCCGTGCCCGGGAGGTTCTACCGTCATTTCGCCGCGGGCCTCGCCGACGCCGGCTTCACTGCACTCACCTGGGATTACCGTGGGATCGGCGCCTCGAAGCCCGACAGACTGAAGGGTTTTCCGGCGACGGCGCGCGACTGGATTCTGTCGGACATGGCGGGTGTGGTCGACTGGGTGGCGGCCGAGCTCGATCCGGAGCGGATCTTCCTGGTCGGCCACAGCCTCGGCGGCCAGGCGCCCGGGTTGCTCGACAACGCCTCGTCGATTGACGGGATGGTCACCATGTCTGCGCAGAGCGGTCACTGGCGGTTTCAGGGACGGGAGCAAAAGGCCGTGGTTCTCCTCCATACCTGGGTCACGCTGCCGTTACTCTCCAGGATCTTCGGCTACATGCCGTGGGGCCTGCTGGGATCTGGAGAAGACCTTCCCAAGCTCGCCGCCCTCGAGTGGGCGGGATGGTGCCGAAACCGGCGTTACATCTTGGGCGACAGAAGACTTCCGCTCGACCGTTACCAGGCTTTCACCGCGCCGGTTCTCGCCTACAGCTTCGGCGATGACAAGTGGGGGACGCCGCACTCAGTCGACGAAATGATGCGCGCCTATCCCAACCTCGAGCGCCGCCACGTGGAACCCTCCGATGTCGGTCTCGCTCGCATCGGACACGTCGGCTATTTCAAGCCCGCCTCCGAGGTCTTGTGGCAGGACACGATCGGTTGGCTCGACGCTCGCTGAACACCCACCGACATCAGCGCCACCAATCACATCATCACAACTCACGGTTCTAATCTCTTTCACGTCGTAAAAACGTGATCAGCGGAATAACGGAACAACGTGCACGGCACCTTTCTCTTTCCCGGCACCTTTCGTGCCCGGTACCTTTCTTCAGGTGATGGCAGAGGCGGGCCAACGACCGTGTGACTGTGAACTGCCACCGTTGAAGTTGAGACGGCCACATCCTGCTATTCTTCTTTCCGCGTGAAGTCATGAGAAAGGTGTTGCGCAAAACGATGTGGGTTGTTGCCGTGGCCGGCGTGCTCGTTCTGGTGGCCGCGATGGTGATGACCAACCCGGCCAAGGCCAGGCCGTTTGAGTCTGGCGTCTCGGTGGATCCATCCCGCCTGCGCTCCGATGTCGAGGCTCTCACGGGGCTTCCTGGCTATCGCTGTTTCGAACGGCCCGACGATCTCGACCGCGCCGCCGAGTGGGTACGGTCGGCCCTCCAGACGAGCGGATTGGCGGTGGAGGATCAGCCGTTCGTGGTTGGCGAACGGAGCTTCAAGAACTTCATCGTCCGCTACGGTCCCGCCGGTGCGCCGATCCTGGTGATCGGCGCCCACTACGATGTCTGCGGCGAGCAGCCCGGCGCCGACGACAATGCCAGCGCGGTAGCGGGTCTGCTCGAGCTGGCGAGGCTTCTCGGGCGCTACCGCCCCGAGGTGGCCCACCGGTTGGAGCTCGCGCTCTGGCCGCTCGAGGAGCCGCCAAATTTTCGAACACCGGCCATGGGTTCGGCGGTCCACGCGAGTTCGTTGGCCGCCAGCGAAGCTCGAGTCGCTGGAATGATCTGCCTCGAGATGCTCGGCTTTTTTTCAGATGAGCCCGGTTCTCAGACGTTCCCAGTACCCGGAATGGGGCTTCTCTATCCGTCCCGCGGAAACTTCATCGCAGTGGTGGGAAACGTCTCGTCGTGGGGGTTCACCCGCGGCGTCAAGGCCCGGATGGCCGGAGCGACACAGCTTCCCGTCAAGTCGATCAATGCGCCGTCGTTGGTGCCCGGTGTCGACTTTTCGGACCACTTCAATTTCTGGAAGCACGGCTGGGACGCCGTGATGGTGACCGACACTGCCTTTTACCGCAACCCGAACTACCACGAGGTGACCGATACCCCCGGCACCCTCGACTACGAGCGCATGGCTCATGTGGTGACTGGGGTCTACGCCGCGATGACCACCCTTTGAGGCGCGCCGACCAGCGGAAAAGGGCAACCGGCTCAAGACGATCACGGTGGATGAATCAGGGGTACCCGGCGACCACTTGTGGCGTTGTGGTCTGGTTTGAGCAGATTCCCGCATCGCGTAGGGACGGCAAATCCTGTGAATGACACGATCGAACAGTGTGTGCCTGGTTCCTTCGAAGGGGAATCTCCTTCCTGTCGCGATCGCGAAAGCTTTCGTCGCCTTTGCGATAGCAATTGACGCTCTCGAGTATGGCCCCGGAGCTCTCCTCGTGCCACATTGAATGAGGTGAATGGGAAGCCACTGCTGCGAATCGGGGCCACGCGCAAGGACGCGATTTTCGAAAGGACCGACCCATGGGCGGAGGATCACTGAAAGAGTTTCACACTCCGATTCTGCTGGCGTTTCTCACCGGCGCAGCCATCTGGCTGGTCCCGGGGGCAGAGAGCGACGAAGGCCCCGAGGTCGAGCTGGCGCAGAAAAGTCTGGACGACGGCCCGGGCTGGATCATGATGTCGGGGCCCGACCAGTCGCTGTTCGGCTGGAGTGTGGCCGGTGCTGGAGATGTCAACTGCGACGGCTACGACGACATCATCATCGGCTCCCCGGGTTTCGACTATGAATTCTCCCGGGAGGGTCTGGTGCTCGTCTACCACGGCTCCGGCGAGGGGCTCTCATACGGATCGCCAAACTGGGTCTGGGTCGGCGGTCAGGATGGGGCAGAGCTGGGGTTTTCGGTTGCCAGCGCGGGCGACGTCAACGCCGACGGGTGCGGGGACATCATTGTGGGCGCACCGGGCTACCACCATGTCAACCCGGGTGAGGGTGCCGCCTGGGTCTTCCATGGTTCCCCTGAAGGCCTGGCGAAGGAGCCGGACAACTTTGACTTCGGAAACCAGGTGGACGCCAAGTTCGGCTGGACGGTGGGCTCGGCAGGGGATGTGAACCGCGACGGCAGGGATGACGTCTTCGTGGGGGCGCCCTTCTATGACAACCCTCTGGAGGACGAGGGCACGGTCTGGGTGTGGCACGGCTCGGATTCAGGGATCAGCAACCTCCATGACTGGAGGGCCGAGGGAGACGAGGCGCACGTGGCCTTGGGCTACTCGGTGGCTGGGGCGGGGGATGTGAACCACGATTTTTTCGATGATCTCCTGGTAGGAGCCATCGGGTACTCCGACGGCCAGGGCGGAGAGGGTGCGGCGTTCGTGTGGCTCGGTTCGTCGTCCGGTCTCAACCCCGATATCAGAGGCAACCCTGACAACGCGGACTGGTCCCGGGACAGCAATCAATCAGCTGCGTGGTTCGGGTATACGGTCTCGGGCGCAGGTGACGTCAACGGCGATGGCTGGGACGACGTCATCGTGGGAGCACCGCGGCTCGATGACTCAGGTATGGTGATGGTCTTTTATGGCCAAGGTTCGGAGATCTTCTCCGACGGCTTCGAGATCGGGGACACCGACCTTTGGTCGGCCACAGCCCCATAGCCGAAGCTGCCGGCTCGCCACCGGTCGGTCGTCGGGCAGGCGTTATCGCGGCGGTGAGGCGGCAGCCAGCGTGCCTGCACGTGCCAGATGAAACGTAAATGACAATCGTGTGGGTGGCGGTAGTTGGGTCAGAGGCACAGTCACCTTCGCCGCGTCAGTCGACGGGGCATTGAGCCGAGTTTCACCGGAAACATCCTTCGGCGGCCCTCGGGGAGACGACCAGGCTGCAGTGTCCCCCGATTCGAAACCGTCGGCGAAGACAGCCGGGTCCTCCAAGTAGAAACCGGTCTCGATCACCCCCGCAAGGGCGGCACAGGTGTCGATCACCGGGCACTGGTCGATCTCGGCTCTCACCTCCAGGGTCCCCGAGAAAACAAGGCCGGTAGGGAAAACGCTACCGGTGTAGGTGCCACCGTACAGCGGCGGATCGAAGGTCACGAAGCCCGACGCGGCAAGTTGCTCCACCGGGGCCGTGCCCTCGACGCTCACGGATCGAGTGATGCCCTCGATGTTGAGAGAGGCCGTGACCACCCCATGCTCGGTGGTGAAGGGACTGGGCATCACTCGGAGCTCCGCACCGTACACACCGACGGTTTCGGGCACGAAGAGCTGGAACTCGTACTCGATGAAGGAGTAGCTGTTACCTCCAGGGGCGGTATCAGCGCGGATCTGGATGTTGTGGTCCCAGACGAAGTACAAGGGCATCAGGTCGCCGGCGTCCGCGGTCAAGAGTACCTGGCTGAAGTCCGGGAACTCGCTCCCGTCGTTCTCGCCGCTGCCGATGAAGCTGCCAGTAGATGGCCCGCTGAGGCCGAAGTACCCATAGGCGATCGTTCCACCGTTCTGCATCTCATCGACTGAGCAGGAGTTCCCGTCACCATCCGTGCTGCAGCCGAGGTAGAGGACCTGAGCACCGGCAGCTCCTGAAAAAACAGCGTCATCGAAAGAAAAAACCAACGCATCGACGACCTCGAAGGCCCGACAAAGCCCGGTTCTCGCAAAATGGCAATGGGATAGTGATTCCCATTTCCTCGACTCTTCACGTCATACGAGCACCGGATCTGACTTTCTTATCAGGGCACAGGCTGAGCTTCGTACGGGGATCAAACCCGACCGGGAGCGCGCGGTGTTGGAGGCCTGGCACTGAAGGACGCAGAACCTTGGTCGAGCCGGGTGCGCGTGCGGTATGGGTGAGACATCGCGCTCAAAGCAGCTCCGCGATCAACTCGGCAGCCCGTCGGCCGCCGTCTACCGGGATCGAGGCGAACGAGGTTTCCTGGCCGAGTGTCGCAATCGCCTGCTCGGCCAAATCACGCGGGCTCGTCTGGGAACGGTACATTCGGACGCCGGCCCGGTGACGATCGAGCCGCTGCGCGACCTGCGCCTGTTCGAAATGACCCTCGATCGGGAAGTAAATAAAGGGTCGTTTGAGCGCCGTCAGCTCGAGAGTGGTGGTGCCTCCCCCTTGAACGATTGCCAGGTCGCACGCGGCAAAATGCTCGAAAAGGTCAGGCACATAGCTGCGAACCTCCACCCCTTCGGGAACCGTCAGCGCACCGGCCTCGAGCCGCGGACCGCACACGAGGATCATTGTGGCGTCTCCAAGCCGCTTCTTGATGAATGAGAAGGCCTGCCCGCACAAGTTGAGGAGTTCGGAGCCGATGGCCGTTCCACCGATGGCACAGACGATCAATGTTCCATCGCCGTAACCGAGCCGCGCGCGGATGCCGAATCGATCGTGGAGCGCCGAAGGATCGAAGGGCAGCACGTACCCCACGAACTCACACAGCTCCTGTGCCCACTCGCGGCGACTGGGGAGCATGGGCCCAAACGTCTTGTCGGGTACATCCTCCTCTTCGCCGATGAACAATGCTCGATCGTGGACCGGGACGCGCCGATTCTTGAAATCCTTCGACCAGATCCTGTTCCACATGTAAATGCCAAACAACTCCATCGGGTTGGACGTCATCGCGTCGAGGCCGATGAAGTCGTAGATCATGACGTACGGCGATCGTTTGATCCGAGGCTGTTTCATGAAGCCGACGTTGAGCTCGTAGGTCTCGTCACCGATAACCAGATCGAAGTCCTCACCGGTGGTGATTCGGTCGAATGTCTCGACATTCTTCCGCCAATCCCGGCTGGCCTTCATCAAGTATTTGAGGAGATTCAGTTGGCCATCTCGAGCCGCCTTTTCCGCAGGCTCATTGTCGTTGGCGTAGCTCGCCGCTTCCGGGTGGAGCCGTTCCCCAGCCTCCTCGATGAGGTTGGTGGCTGGGTCCGCGGCAACCCAGCAGATGTCGGCATCCGGGCGAATCGTGCGCAGCTCGCGAGCGATGACGAGATCCCGCTTGATGTGTCCCAAACCTAGTGATCCGCTGACGTAGAGGATATTTTTCGCCATGAGGACCTCCTCCTCAGGGGGTGCCGGCTCACCTTACTGATGTCAGATAACGCTGTTAAGGAAAATATAGCAGCATTGTCAGTCGTGGGCTCGAAATAATGTCGGAGAACGCGGGCCATCGTTGGTGCCACCTGCACCTCTTGAATAATCCAAGCCGTTCTCCCGTAGGCGGGTCCTTCAGGCCCGCCAACGAACGCTTAACGTTATTCTCGCGCGCCCTAAAGGACGCGCCTACAGTTTTTTTGCACGCGCTTGGTCAGGCCGAAGTCTCTGCGATGATCTGCACCGAGATCTTGGGAATGCAGGTTTCTGCAGGAGGCTCACCATCGCACCCATCCAGGAAGTCGGGAAGTCGATAGGGGATCCACGGACGTTGAGTGATTCTAATACCTGAAGCCAATTCTTTTGCGGGGTCGGCTCACCCCACGGCCCCTGACGAGATGGCAAAGACCCGGGTCGGGTCGCCGGTGTCGGTCGGGGGGCCGAGACGCATACGAAAGCTGGATGGCCTTGGCTCGAACCCCATGGCGGCGAGCATGTCGAGCGCATCTGTGTTGAGGGCGGGCAGACCGATGACCACCGGTCGCTGGTTGGCCGCCGAGATCGCGGCGGCGATCAGGCATCGCGCGTCCGCAGGCTCGAAACCTCGGATCATCGTCATCGTGCATTCCCGGTCACGGCATGGGTTTCCGGTCCGGAGTATAGCTCTGGACGCGAGGGAGGCGTTGAAACCGGTTGCGGAGGAGGTTCGTAATACTGTGCACAGTACAATTGTTGAGGAGGGCGGGTGAGAGCATCATCTCTTTGCATAGCAGCGGCTTTCATTGGGTCGATTGCCGTGAGTCAGACCGTCGCGGGCAGGCCGGACGATTTCTCAGATCGACTGTCCCGTGCGGAGGCCTGGGAAAGCCGGGTCAACGAGCGGCAGCCCCCCGACGTGGTGATGGACGCCGTCGGGGTGAAGTCCGGCATGGTCATCGGTGAGGTGGGTGCGGGAAGGGGTCGCTACACCGTCCACCTGGCCGATCGCGTAGGCGCCGCCGGCAAGATCTTCGCCAACGATATCGACGCCGACGCTCTGACGTTCTTAGAGGAACGCTGCAATCGTGGTGGGATCACAAACGTCGAAACCGTGCTGGGAGCCGTCGAGAATCCTCGCTTCCCGGAGAAGAGCCTCGACATGATCTTCATGGTCTGGGTGTATCACATGGTGGAGAGCCCTGTGCCTCTGCTGAGGAGCTTCGGTTCGAGCCTGAAACCCGGCGCAACTGTAGTGATGGTAGAGCCGCAGCCCGAGGAAATTCAGAGAGAATTGGACGAAATGGTCGCCGATGGAAGTGAACACACGCTACCAACCGTCCTGACACCGGAGCGCGTGACGGATTTTGCCGCCCAGGCTGGATTCAAGTTGATCGAGACCATGGACGACCTGCTCGAGATGGATGTCATCTACATCCTCGAGAGAGAGTAGGTAGGACGGCATTGCTGCGGGTGCCGAAGGGTGTCGCGTCAGACGATTTCGAATCCTCGTAAACTATGGGCACCGGGATTTCGTTCGACACAGAAACGCTGACGGGGGTTCTGCCATGACCGGTGACCGCCGCACCACCAGACGAGACTTCGTCAAAACTGGAAGCGCCGGAATCGCCGGCGCTGCCGTGTTTTCGGCCTGTCCTGGTGCGAGACCATCACGCCAGGGCGAACCACGACGTGGGCGATCAGTTCATCGCACGCTCGGACGGACCGGGTTGGAGCTCCCCGTGGTCAGTATGGGCTCGAGCTACGGTATCGGCCTGGTGGAAACGGCCCTCGACGAGGGCATTCGCTACATCCACACCTCGGCCGGTTACGCTGAGAAGCAGCACGAGACCTTGCTCGGTGAGGTGTTCAAGAATCGCCCGCGATCGAGCTTCGCGGTGGGGACCAGCCCGGATCTGCCCTACCGGTACGGCCGCTTTCGAGGTCGTTCGTTCGATCTCGGCACTGGAGTCGAACCGGAGCTGATCGACCGATCCCTGGAGGACAGCCTTCGCCGTCTTCAGGTGGACCATGTCGACATCTACTTTCTCTGTTCGGTCGGCACCCGGGAGACGCTCTTCGAACCCTATCTCGAGGCTTTCGGGAGGTTGAAAAAGGAGGGCAAGACCCGCTTCGTCGGCATCGGGACCCACGAGAATGAGCCGGAGGTGATTCGCGCCGCCGTCGAAAGCGGGTTCTGGGACGTCGTGCTCACGGCCTATAACTTTCGCCAGACCCACCGCGAGGCGGTTCGAGGGGCCATCCGGGAGGCCGCGGAGGCCGGGCTCGGCGTGATCGCCATGAAGACCCAGGCCGGGGTGTATCGCGATCGTGCACGGACCGAGATGATCAACCAGACGGCCGCCCTCAAGTGGGTGCTCCAGGACGAAAACGTCCACACGACGATTCCCGCCTTTTCCACCCACGACGAGCTTCGCGAGGATGTGTCGGTGATGGAGGACCTCGAGTTCACACCGGCCGAGGCACGAGATCTGGAGGACGTCGAACGTTCCGCGCGAGCCGGTCTCTTCTGCCAACAATGCGGTCACTGCCGGCCGCAGTGCCCGTTCGAGGTGGAGATCCCGACCCTCATGCGGGCGCACATGTACGCGGTAGGTCACCGCCAACCCGACAAGGCAAGGATGATTCTCCGCGATTTCTCACCGCGCGATATTGAGTGCATCTCCTGCCGCCGCTGCACCGTTCAATGCGCTCTCGGTATGGATGTTCAGGCTCGATCCCTGGGGATGGTTCAGCTGCTGACCTGACACCGATCGCAGATGGGTGGCACCGAGAGGTTGAGGTCGAGATCAGCGGCTCTCCGTTGTGCATTCACGTTGACCGCCGCAGTCGATCCGCGTATCGTGGCGGCACGACGAACATGGGTTTCTTCGGTTTCAGGTTTGACGGCCAAGATGGGGGAGGTTTCCGATGAGTGAAGTGCAGGTGCAACTGAGGCTTCGGACGGTGGCAGCGTTGACTCTACTGACTGTGGTGGCGATGCCGCTTGCAGCTTCGGATCTGGTGATCACCGGAGTCGTCGACGGCCCGCTCACCGGTGGGATACCCAAGGCCATCGAGCTCTGTGTGGTCAATGACATCGTCGATCTGAGCGCGTATGGGATCGGCTCGGCCAACAACGGTGGCGGCAGCGACGGCGAGGAGTTCACCTTTCCGGCCGGCCCGGTGAGCGCCGGCACCTTCCTGTATGTCGCGAGTGAGTCACCTGGTTTTTCGACCTTCTTCGGCTTCGCTCCCGGCTTTACAAGCGGCGCCGCCTCGATCAACGGCGACGATGCCATCGAGCTCTTCATGTCGGGCGGCGTGGTGGACGTCTTTGGCGACATCAACGTCGACGGCAGCGGCCAGCCATGGGAGGACTTGGACGGCTGGGCCTATCGGGCGGATGCCACCGGCCCCGACGGCACGACATTCGTGCTTGCCAACTGGTTCTTCAGCGGGCCCAACGCCCTCGACGGCGAGACCAGTAACGCCACGGCCACGACGCCCTTTCCGATCGGCGCCTACTCGGCCTGCGAGCTTCAGGAGCCGCCTCCGGACCTGTTGCTCACCGAGATCGTGGTCACCCCGACGGCCGCCGAGTTCGTCGAGATCCACAACCCGACGGACGTCGCGATCGACCTCTCCGACGTCTATCTGACCGACGCCACCTTCGCCGGCGGCGGCACGTTTTACTACAACATCGTCACCGGAGCCAACGCCGGCGGCGGTGGCTTTGCGGATTTCCACGCCCGCTTCCCGGACGGCGCGACCATCGCCCCGGGAGAATTCCAGACGGTGTCATTGGCGGGATCGGACGATTTCGCCGCGAGCTTCGGTTTTGACCCGACCTACGAGCTGTTCGAGGATGGCGTCGGCGCGGATGCCGTGCCCGACATGCGCGAGGCTTTGCCCGGCTCGATCAACAACCAGGGCGGCCTTTCCAACAGCGGCGAGGTGGTGATCCTCTATACATGGGACGGCGCCTCGGATCTGGTCGAGGACATCGACTACGGGCTCTGGGGTGACGCCGTCGAAGCCGTGGACAAGACCGGCGTCTCGGTCGACGGACCTGACGCCGACGCCATCGCGTCGACCTATCTCCCCGACACGGCGATCACTCTCCAGGATCTGATCTCCGGCGGCTCGCACGCCAACGGCGATTCGTTCCAGCGGGTCGACTTCGCGGAGGGAGTCGAGGTGCAGAGCGGCGGCAACGGCGTCACCGGCAGCGACGAGACCTCCGAGGATCTCTCGGTGACCTGGTCGCTCGCGGCGGCGACGCCGGGGGCTGGTCCGCCGGCACCCCCCGTGGTGGCGATCGTGATCAACGAGATTCTGCAGAACCCGGCCGCCGTCTCCGACACCAACGGCGAGTGGTTCGAGGTGGTCAACCCCACCCCCGACCCGGTGGACATCGACGGCTGGACGATCAAGGACAACGGCACCAACATCCACGTGATCTCGAATGGTGGCCCGCTGGTGATTCCTGCCGGAGGCTTCCTGGTTCTCGGGAGAGACGCCGACACGGGGACCAACGGCGGGGTTGTGATCGACTACCAGTACTCCAACATATTTCTCGGCAACGGCAGTGACGCGCTGATCCTGCTCGACGCCGGCCTCTCCGAGGTCGACCGGGTCGAGTGGGACAACGGCGCCACCTTCCCCGATCCGAATGGCGCCTCGATGGCGCTCAAGAATCCGGCGCTGGACAACAACGTGGGCGCCAACTGGTGTGAATCGCTGATCCCGTTCGGCGACGGCGACCTGGGCACCCCGGGGGCGCCCAACGACTGCCTGGCC
>CBDTWX010000071.1:0-15376 GCA_965364305.1 uncultured Thermoanaerobaculia bacterium | reverse complement strand
CGAGTGGCCCATGCCCTTGGACTCCTCGTAGGCCAGCAGCGCCCAGGCGCTCTTGACCTTCGAGCCGTCTGGCAGGGTCTTGGTGTAGGGCTGGAGCTGGAGCATCGGCCGCGACGCGAAGACGTCGCCGTCGAGCAGCCGGCCGTCCGAGCTGACGCACACCATCCTGTCGCTGCCGGCGACGTTGGTGAAGCCGAACCAGCGCTCGTGGGTGGCGGTGCCGGGCATTTCGTAAAAGTAGGAGTTGGTGCCGGAGGTATCGCACAGGTCGAGGGTCCCGCCTCGAGCCACATAGTACTGGTAGTCAGGGGTACCGTCTCCGCCCGGCATGTACAATCCGGTGGCATTGTCGATCTCGTCGATGTCCCTGGCCATGTAGGCATAGCGCTTGGTGCCGTTGAGGTTGCCGAAGAAACCCTTGAGGTCCTCGCAGTTGGGGTCGCCCTCGTGGTTGTCGGGGTCGCAGCAGGTTTGCGGGTCTGAGTCGGGGTGGTTACAGAACTGCACCGCGATCTCCTCAGGATCGATCGGCACGAAGGTTCCGTCCACCACCTCGGGGAAGCAGACCGGTGCGTTCATCCCGGTGCTGTCCGGGAAGAGCGGGCAGTCCGTGCTCTGCTCGACCTTGAGCGTGTTGGTGTTGACCATGTCGTTGTCGGAGATGCGGACCGGCAGGCTGAAGGGCACCAGGGCCTTGGGGCGACCCAGACCAGGCTTGTCGAGGTAGCCCTCGTCGCCCGTGGGTTCGGCATCGGTGCCGCCTCCCGGGCCGCCGGGCACGAAGTTCTCGTCGACGATGTTGAAGTCGTCGTAGGAGATGTAGGTGTACCAGATGTCGGACTTGTGGTTGGTGATCGCACCGGACCAGCCCTCACCGGGGCCCTTGCCCTTACCGGGCCGGAGCCCGTCGGGGTCCTCCTGCCAGGCGATGGCGAAGCCCGCGCCGCGGGCCGAGCCGACGACCGGGATGTAGACGTCGCGGCGACCCGAGGTGATGCGCTCGGGCTTGAACCAGATGATGTCGCCGAGGACGACCTCCTTGGTCTCGTCGACATCAATGGTCGTCGGGTCGTCCTCCACGTTGAGCGAGGCGAAGGTGCCCTCGTCGAGCTCCTTCTGAGTGACGATTACCCCGCGGGCGGCCCACAGGCAGCTGTAGGGGATCTCGCCGATGCCGAGCTCGGCCACGTCGTCGACCTCGTCGTAGTCGACCGATCGCTGATTGCCTCGAACGCCCCAGATGTCGGTGAGGAAATAGGCGTCGTCACCCGGGTAGTCGGGCTCGCAGACCTCGGTGCCGTTGTCCGGATTTCCGGTGCAGTAGACGGCGCACTCGTTGACGTCAGGCGTGGCGGGGTCATCCGCCTCGACTTCCTCGGTCGCCGGATCGTCGCAGAGGTTGATCGAGTAGCGCGGGTTGCCGCTCTTGCAGAACTTGCTCTGCCAGACGGTCAGGATCTTGTTGTCGTTGATCTTGAGGTAGGGTGATCCGGTGATGCCGGGGAATGGCTCGCCGGTCTCAAGCTCGAAGGACGACATGTCGGCCATGCGCGACACGTTCATCCGTTTCCAGGTGGTGCCGTCGTCGCGCGAGACCGCGGTATAGGTGTCGTAGGAGAAGCGGCCGGGCCAGAACTCTTCGATGACCTGGTCGTCGTAGATATCGATCTTCTCGAGGTAGGTGACGACGATCGGTTTGGCGACGTCGCGGCACTCGATGAGCGTGACCTGGCAGGCCGTGGGATCTTCAAATAGACGCGGGTCGCACTCCTCTGCGGCAGGATCGCCTCCCAGGCGCCACTCCTCGTATGCCACTCCGGGATCTCCCTCACAGAGCTCGATCACGTCAGGTGTCAAGGGGTCGTCGCACAGCTTGGGATCGCAATCGTCGACGCCGTCGTCGGTCTCGTCGATGCAGCACACCGACGGGCTGCCGTCGGAGCGAAGGGCGGGGATGTAGACCGGCATCACGTCGAGCTTTTGCTTGGTCTCGGCCCAGTCCTCCGTCTTGGAGATATTCTTGCGGAAGATGCCGCTGGCGTTGAGGCCCGCCTCCAGGTTGCCCTTGGCCTCATCGGGGTCGACCATCGCCAGCGCGAGGGTGTCCTCGATCACCGGGTCGTAGGTATCCTGGCAGTAGGCGTGGGTCTCGAGGATCAGGCTTTCGACCGCCGCCGAGTCCGCGAAGTCCACCGGCAGCGCGTCCGCTGCGGCCATGTTGAGGCAGTTGCGAATTGTCGGCGTGATCAGGATCGTGCCGCTGGCGTTGTCACGGGCGTTGAGGCTTTGCAGCAGCCGCGCCATGTTGATGACCCTGGGGTCGCCGCTGTCGGCGCCGAAGATGTCGAGAGGGGAGACTCTCTTGGCCGATTCCGTCCAACCCAGGTAGACGTTGCCGACCTCGAACTCGACCACGTCACCCGGCCAGTACTGGAAGGGGCCCGGGTCGCCGGTGACGCCATAGTCGACCGACGTGTAGTAAGTGAGCCCCTTGACCGGCGAATCGATGAAGTGGCCCTTGGCGGGGTGGCCGCACTCGTAGGTCAGCCACCAGCCCCAAGAGGAACCTTCGAACTCGATCGCGTTGGCTCCGGCGTAGGCCCAGGCGCCCTCTTGCTCGACGATATTGCCGTTACTATCCAGCTTGACCAGGTCGGCATGTACGGCGACCATGATCTCGCGCTCGCCGCGAGAGCCCCAGGTGATGGGAAAGTCGTCGAGTTTGATTGTGAAGGTGTGCGTGTGAGCTCCTTGCCCGAACTCGTGCTTGTATGGGAATTTGCCGGGAATCGGGTTGCCCTTCTTTGTCATCGGGATGGGTCCGAACCCGGCGTAGACCTGGGCTTCCCTCAACTGCCATCCTCCGGGAACATCGGGGAGATTCAGCTGGACGTGCAGTCTGCTGCCGTAGTCGATCTCTTCGCCGGTTTCTGTGTCCGTTACGATCTTTTTCCCGTTGTTCCAGATGTCGACCTCGCCGACGTCGATGGTCTGCCCGGCCCGCAGAATCACTACGCTGCGGCCCGGTCCTTCGTGTGTTATCGCGGTCGCGGCGACGCACAGCATGGCCGCTGCGAGGATGAACACGATCTGTTGCCGTTTCATGATCTCAGCCTCCTCCTTGAATCGAGTCGTGGACTTGAGATCGCCCGAGCGCTCTTGTGCGCGTGATCTGCGGCGTCGTGGCGATCTGGATACTGCGGCAGGCACCGGTCTGCCGCGGAAGGTGGGTGGACGCACCTCCTTTCCTCGAATCTCGCGGGAACCCTGGGTTGGCGGCGCTCCGCGTCACCCCCGGGTGTCGACGGAACGCCGAAAGGACGGCGGCCGACATTGCGTTCGGGCGCCGAAACAAAAGAAAAGGCCGGCTGGGGGCGTGTGGTGTGATCATCGGTCGCAGATATGACTGGCAGGCAGGACTCAGCGGTTGGAAATTCGTACCGAAGCCCCGGGCGGAAGGTTCGTGGAACCACACCGGTCTGCGAATCAAATGCTGCTCCCTTCTCATCGATCTCCGACGATCTGTGCCGCCTTCACGGCGGCCGGAAAGGGCCCGACCGGACGCTCGAAAGGTCAACGGTTCGACTGGGGAGATGGCGTCCATCCGATCCCGGCTGTCTCCTTTTTTGATGACAGTGCCGTCGGAACTCAAGAACCGTGCCACGTCGTCGACAGGTCCAAGGAACAGGAGCCCTGGCGTTGGCGGGAAGACGCGAAGGCATTTTTTTTGAATACTTTGTGACGATCTGTCATTGGAGATGTTGGAGACCGGTCATGGTCTGTAAACGACTCGCCGGCTGTCGCGGTGGGCGTGCCATGACGCAGGGGTTTATGGCACACTCTGTGCCATGGCACAGGCCGAGTCGATCGTCCGATGGAGAGGGGACGGAGCTGCGGTCAGCGTCCGATCTTGTGTTGCTCCAGTTTTCGGTACAGGGTCCTGCGGCTGATTCCGAGCAGGCGTGCCGCTTCGGATTTGTTGTGTTCGGCCTGCTTGAGCGCGTCGCGGATGGCCCGCACCTCCTCGGAGCCATTCTCCTGTCCGCCGTTGACCGCTCCCACGGCGGCTCCGGGCATGAAGTCGGCGGGCAGCTCCCGCGGAGATATGACGCTGTGACGGCAGACAACGAAGGCGTGCTCGAGAATGTTTTCAAGCTGACGGATGTTGCCCGGCCAGCGGTATCGCATGAATAGGGCCATGACGGACTCCGAGACCCCGCTCACCTTTTTCGAAAACTTCTCGTTGAATTTGTCCACGAAGTGCTGGACGAGGAGCGGGATGTCCTCGCGGCGTTCCCTCAGCGGCGGCAGCTTGATCTCGACGACCTTGAGGCGAAAGTAGAGGTCCTCTCGGAAATCGCCGTTTTCGACCTTTTGCTGCAGATCGCAGTTGGTGGCCGCGATGACCCGCACGTCCATTTTGAAAGGTGTCGAGTCGCCGACCCGTTCGATCTCCATGGTCTCGAGGACCCGCAGTAACCGGAGCTGCATGCTCGGTGTCATCTCTCCGATTTCGTCGAGGAAGATTGTGCCACCGTCCGCCCGTTGGAATCTGCCGATCTTGTTATTGACGGCGCCGGTGAACGCTCCGCGGACGTGGCCGAATAGCTCGCTCTCCAGCAGACCATCGGAGAGGGCGGCACAGTTGACCTTGACCAGATTCTTGTTGCACCGGTCGCCCGCAGCGTGCAGAGCATCGGCGACCAGCTCCTTACCGGTGCCGCTTTCACCGGTCACCAGGACCGACGTGCGAACGTCGGCGAGAGCCTCGATCATCGAGAATACCTTCTGAATTCGCTTGCTGGTGCCGACGATCTTTTCGAGCTGTTTGGACTCGGCCAGACACCTCTCCAGCTCCACCAGTCGGGTTTCGTTTCGGATGACCAGGACTCCGCCGGATGCAGTGCCATCCTGTCGCAGCAGTGGAGTCGCGGTGATGCTCACGATCTGGTTGGGGTTGTCCGGAGTTCCGCACTCCAAGCATGGGATGTCGATCCGCTCGGTGCTGGCCACGGTGTCGTACAGCACCTCGAGACACGCTCCAGAGCACCTGTGGGTGATCTCGTTCAGGGATTTCCCTGCGGCGTTCTCGCGCCAGATACCGCAGATTTCCCCGGCGGCGGGGTTGACTTCGACCACGGTCATCTGCTCGTTGACGGTGATGATGGCGTCGCGGACACTTCGAAAGATGGCTTCGAGGTTGAGACGGTAATCTTCCTTGGCCTGCCGCAATGCGCGATGGCTGAGTGCCTTGTCCGTAGTGCGCAGCAGTTGGCCCTGCCGGATCGGTTTGACGATGTAGTCGAGCGCCCCGAGGCGGACGGCGTTGGCCGCGGTTTCCACCGATGGCGCACCGGTGATGATGATGAACTCGGTGGTGCCGAGGTGCTTCTTCGAGTCCCTGAGCAGGTCGATGCCCGATTTCCCCTCGAGGATGATGTCGACGTAGACCAGGTCGAACTCCGTCGTGTCGAGATATTCCATGGCCTCCTCGTAGGATTCGGCAGTGATGGTCTTGTGCCCCTCATCCTCGAGGAAGTTGCGAAAGGTATAGCGGATGCTCTCTTCGTCGTCGACGACGAGAATTCTGCTGGGTTTGGTGGTCCGTTCTTCGCCGATCACATCGTCACCTCGGGCAGCCGGACGTTGACCTCCGTGAAGCGCCCGACCTCGCTTTCGATCGTCAGCTCGCCGCCGTTTTCCCTGATGATATCGTGACTGATGCTCAGGCCGAGACCGGTGCCTTTACCCTTGGGTTTGGTGGAGAAGAAGGGCTTCATGATCTTGTCGCGGATGTCCTCCGGAATGCCGGTGCCGTTGTCGCGAAACGAGACGCGCACCCACCGGTCACCGGCGGTTTCGTCGATGTCCGCATGGATCTCGAGCCTTTTGGCGAGTCCGTTTTCCGGGTGCTTCTTGTTCAGGGCGTCGCGCGCGTTGCTGATGATGTTGAGGAAGACCTGCTGGATCTCCTGCGGGATGCAAAAGACCCGGGGCAGGTGCTCGGCGAGTTGCACGTCAAGGGTGATTGCTTCCTTCTTCATCTGCGCGCCGATCAGGGTCAAGGACTCCGTCACCAGCTCGTCCACCGACGAGGCAGTTACCTCCTGGCCCCCGCGCCGGGCGTACGAGAGCAGGCTGGCGACGATTCTGGCGATCCGATTGGACTCCTTGGCGATCCGTCCGCTGATGTTTTGGATTTGCCGGATGTCGCGCTCCCGGTCCATGATCATCTGGGCGTAGTTGATGATGCCGTTGATGGGATTGTTGATCTCGTGCGCAACGCCCGCCGCCAACTCGCCAATGGCCGCCAGCTGTTCCGACTGCACGGCCGCGGCGTGGGAAACTTTCGCCTCGGTCACGTCCCGGAGGTAGACGAGCACCTTTTGTTCGTTGTCAATGTCCCAGAATGGCGTGTAGGTGTGCTCGAAGGTGCGTCCGCCGGCCGAGCTGAACTCGCACCGGTGGCGGGTGCCCGTCTCCATCGCGTCCCTCATCTTGCAGTTCGCGCACGGCCGGTCGCCACCGACAAACGCGTCGTGACAATGGCGGTCGATGCAGTCGCCGAACTCTCGCATCAATGCTTCGTTCTGATACTCCACGGTATAGTCGGAACGCAGGATCCCGACACCCTCATACTGCTGAAACAGGATGTTTCGGAGCTTGTCGCGTTCGTTCCGAAGTGCGTCCTGGGTATGGGTGAGCTCGGTGACGTCGTTGAACGACTCGACGATCCCGATAACTTCGCCTCTGGAGTTGAAGAACGGACGCGCCGTGAGCAAACACGTGAGCTCGGTCCCGTCGAGGGTCTTCTTTTTGATACGGTAGTCGATCTTTTTCTTCCCGGCCAGAATCTGAGCGAGCGGGCACTCCGGCGTGTCGCATCTATCTCCGGCGAAGACCGCGAAACACTTCCTGCCGATGGCGTCCTCGGCGGAGACGCCCGCAAGCTCGGCGAATGTTTCGTTGACCTTGATGACCCTGAACTCGCGGTCGATCATCCGCATGGCCGACGAAGCGGTTTGGAAGATCTGGGTCAGCTCCTTGTGCGCGAGCTCGAGGTTTTGCCGAAATTGCTTGCGCTCGGTGATGTCCTGCCCGATGCCGAAGTACGACGGAAGCTCGCCGGTCTCCGTCGCGAGGGGCACGATGTTGAGGAGCAGGGTCTTGGTGGAGGCGCCGACGACGAAGTCCATTTCGGAGAGGCCCTCCTCGGGGCGCACGGGCCGACCGTCGGATCTGCCGAACTGGGGGTAGGCAGCCGTTATCTCCTGGTAGGTCGTGGCAGAGAGTTCTTCGCGGTCGAGCTCGAAGAAGTTCAGGGTTGATTGATTGAAGTCGAGAAAACTTCCGTGGAGGTCGAAAACAAAGATCGGGTTGAGCGCCTCTTCGATCAGGGTCTTGTATTTCTTTTCGCTCACCCGGACGGCCTGCTCGGATCGCCGGCGAACGTTGATCCCGTGCTGGGCGTACGCTCCAAACAGGGTCAACAGCACGAAGATCAGAATTCTCTTCCACAGCTCGTGGGGGTCGAGCGTGAAGAGCTGGGTGACGAAAGAATCCTCCTCGAACACGAGTATGTGGATGATGCCCTCGAGAGGCCAGAACAGAACGCCGAGGAGGATTCCCGCCCAGGCGTAGGTGTGCGAGAAGATGGTGGGGATGCGCCTGGCCGGTGCACCGGAACCGTTGCTGTCGCGAGTCAGAGATTCAGGGGCCACCGATCCTCCCCTTCCGCCCGAAGAACCGCAATTTTCCGCGTCATGTTGACGCTTTTCAGTCGTACCGGTGGTGCAAATGTAGAGTAGGAATTGCGATGTGTCAACAGAATATACGATACACGTTGTGCATCACTGTGGGAGGACCGCCACCGAAGACAGCCGAGCATCGGAAACGGCTACAGCGTGTCAGATAGACTCAGCCGCCGTGTCGACTGGACCCACCTTGCGATGATGAGGATCTCGAACCAGCGCCGCCCTGCTGGGCCCCCTGGCCGGCCTGGCCCATGCCAGGTCCTTGCTGACCTCCAACCCAGCCCGGGCCCTGAATTCGTCGACCGCGATCCCAGTCGCTGGCGGACAGCCCGTGTGCTGTCGGTGGGCTGGGTGCACTGCCCTTTCGAACACGGGTCGACTGCCCGGCTTGGACTCTGACCATCTCGCCGTCGCGACCGGGGTCCCACACCTCGACGGTGCCTTCGAAGACCACCACCGAGGTGGCGCCGTTCTTTTTGACGTCGACGCCGAAGTCGGTACCGCGCACCGCAAGCACCGCCGACGGAGTCGTGACCAGGCGTTCGCGATCGTCGCCCTCCGGGAGCTTGCCGAAGACCGCCCTGAGGCTGCCGCGCTCGATGTCGATAAGCACCCCGGGCTGATTGTGGGCGAGGTGGAAACGGGTCTTCGCCTTGACGTGGAACGAAGCCGCGCGGTCCGCCACCTCGAGGTCGGCGGTCGAGCGTGACGCAGTGCGAAGCGAGTCGCCGGAGTGAGCCTGGTCGCCTTTTTGTAGCTGCAGCTCGCCGTCTTCTGTGGCGAGCAGGAGCTGACGCTTGACCTGCGCCACGTCGTAGACGATGGTGGTTGCGATTGCGTCGTCGGCTTCGGTTCCGGGTAGAGGTGCTGACGTGGCTGCGAGCGCTGCGAGCGCTGCGAGCGCAATGACTGCGATGGCCGCGGTTCCTCTCATGGGTGTTCCTCCTCACTGTCGAGCGTAACGCCGAGACGGTTGGCCTTTCGGTAGAGGGACTTGCGTTCGATGCCGAGGATCTCGGCCGCCCGGGTGCGGTTGCCGCCGCAGCGCCGCAGCACGGCCTCGATGTGTCGTTTTTCGAGCTCACGCAGGGTCAGATTGTCGCCGATTCCTCGTGCGGCCTTGCGTTCCCCCAGGTCGTTCGAATCGTGTTCGAGCAGCTCTCGGATCCCTGGGCCATCGCTGAGTGAGCCGCTGTCGACAAGGGCCCGTTGGACCACGTGCTCGAGCTCCCGCACGTTTCCGGGCCAGTCGTAGCTTTCGAAAATTGCCAGAACTTCAGGGCTGGCAGGTGTTTGCGTGTCGAGACCCAGCTTGTTTTCGTAGCGGCGGCGAAAGTGCTCCACGAGTGGCGGGATATCCGATCGACGCTCTCTCAACGGGGGCAGCTCGATCTCGTAGGCCGCGAGGCGGAAGTAGAAATCCTTGCGGAAGGAACCGGCCTCGACCTCGGTGCGGAGGTCGCGGTTCGTAGCGGCTACGATTCGCACGGGGACGTCGACCGAGAGATCCGAACCCACCGGTCGCACTTCACCGGACTGCAGAAACCTCAGCAGCTTGACCTCGAGGGATGACGGCAGCTCGCCGATCTCGTCGAGAAAGAGGGTCCCGCCGCGCGCCGACTCAATGGCTCCTCGATGGTGGCGGTCGGCGCCCGTGAAGGAGCCTTTACGGTGGCCGAAGAGCTCGCTTTCAAGGAGGTTCTCGGGGATAGCCGCACAGTTGATCGGTACGAATGGTCCGTCGGGGTTGGCGCCGAAGACGTGCAGCGCGCGAGCGATGAGCTCCTTTCCTGTTCCGGTTTCACCGCGAATCAGAACCGGTATGGGCAGGGGCGCCACCCTTGCGACCGCGTTGTAGACGTCGACGATTGCCGGGTCGTTGCCGATGATCATGGATTCAGGGCCGGGTTCGGCCCGGCCGCTGGCCGTTGTCGGCGATTGCAGGGCTGCCCTCACTCGCTCCACGAGGGACTCCACTGCAAAGGGTTTTGCCAAGTAATCGAAGACCCCGAGGCGCCTCGCGGATGCGGCGGTCTCGATCGTGCCGTGCGCCGTGACCAGGATGACCTTGGCTCCTGGGCAGTGGCGGCGGCAGTGCTCGAGGAGGTCGAGACCGGTGCCGTCGCCGAGGTAAATGTCGGTGACGATGACCTCGAAGTCGTCCGTCGATGCGGCATCGAGCGCGTCGGTTGACGAGGCGGCTGCGTGAACCTCGAATCCCTCTTTGGAAAGGGACAGCTGCATCATCTCGCGCATCGCCGTGTCGTCATCGACCACGAGGATTCTGTTCTTTCTCACGCGTCACTCCCCATCGGACGCCGGCACATCGACCGAAAAGACGCTGCCAACGCCCGGCTCACTTTCGATTGATATGCATCCTTCGTGCCAATCCACGACCTCTTTGACCAACGCAAGACCCAACCCGGCTCCGGGCCCCTCGGTGCCGGGCACGCGGTAGAAGCGGTCGAAGATCCGCTCGAGAGATTCCTCGGGTATTCCTGGGCCGTGATCGCGGACGATGAATATCAACCGGTCGTGATCCCGTCGCACCTGGACTTCGATCCGGTCGCCCGGCGTTGTGTACTTGATGGCGTTGCCCACGAGATTGTCGACGACGCGATCGAGGAGAGCGGGGACGCCGGAGGTCCACATGGATGACGAAACGACCGACGTGATGGTGATGTCGCGCGCGTTTGCAGCCGCCTCGAGGATATCGAGGCGCGCGCTCACGAGCGCTCCGAGATCGACGACTTCGACCTCGCCGGCCCAGTGGCCTGCGCTGAGGCGTTCCAGATCGAGGAAAACGGTCACCATCTCTTGGAGTCGACCGGCCTCTCCGCGAATCATTGACGCGACTCGGGAAATCTCATCTTCCGAGAGGTGGTAGCGTTCGAGAGTCTCACCGAAACCGGCGATGGAAGCGAGAGGGGTCTTGAGCTCGTGCGATACAAGCCGCTGCATTTCCCGACGCCGTCGCTCGAGGGTGCGTTCCGCGGTGATATCCCGGATGATCGCGAGATGACCAGACGCGAGCTCGGTAATCTCGACGGACAGCTCGCGCTGGTCTCGCCGGTGGTGGATTGCCTCGCCTTTCTCCAGCCCATCTTCGCCGACGATCTCCTCCAGTGAAGGCACATGTCCCCACAGCCGGCTCGCCGCTGGATTCGCTTCAAGGATCTCGCCGCTTCCGCCCCACAACACCACACCCTCGGTCATCCCTGCGAGGAGGGCTCGGCGGGTCGCGTCCTCGGCCAGCACCCTGCGTTGGACATTTCTGAGCGCTTCGAGTCGGGCGCGAGCGGTGCGCGGAACCGGCTTGACGGTTGGGGTTTCGGCGTGGGAGAGCATCGATTGAAGGAGCCGACCCGTCTCACGATGGGCGAGACGCGATTCTTGAGTCTCGCGAAGCAGGGCGGAGATGACCATCGACACGACGAGAGCCGCCACCGGAATCAGTACGAGACCTCCTCGCAGCGCGCTGATTGCGATCACGCCAACCCCGGCGATGAGGAACGAAAACCGGGCAAGGTCGAAGGCGCCGCGGCGGTCGCGCAACAGCTGCACGCCGACGGCCAGCATGAACGCCGCTGTCAACGATAGTCCGGGGTGAAGGCGGCTGATCAGTCGCCCCTCGAGAATCGATGCGGCAGCCGAGGCATGTGCCAGAACCCCGGGCACCGGAGCGTGGAGGGGTCCGGTGGGCACGATGAATTGATCGCCGGCGCCGGTGGCGGAGATTCCGATGAACACCAGCCGGTCGGATATCTTCTCCGGCGGGACCTGACCTCCCAACATGACCGCCGCGCTGATCCTGGCAATGTCCTGTGGCGCGGGGCGGAACTCGGGCCGGAGCACGGCGCCGGAGGGAACCGGGATCTCCGGCCGCAGCAACCGTGCGGCTGCCAGCGAGATTGCCGGTAGAGAGATTTCGTCAGCCTGCTTGGTGGCGGCAAATGTACGAACAACTCCGTCCGGTCCCACCTCTCCGTAGGCGTGGGCGGCCGTCCTTGCACCGCCGAAGCCTCTGTGCGGCAACAACCACTCGCCGTCCTGGTCGATAGCGGCGGCGAGGGCCACCGGGTATTGGCTGAGGGACCGGGCGAGATCGGCGTCCCCTTCGGGCTCGCCCGCTTCGGCGAGGATGAGGTCGATCGCGATCGCCCGCGCTCCGGCCTCTTGGACGGCGTCCACCAACCTGGCGAGCCGGTGCCGCGGCCACGGCAGCGGGCCGTGGCGCTCGACTGCGAGGTCGTCGATGAGAACGGCGGCGACCCGGCCGCCGGCGGTGCGTGGTGAGGACGTTCTGAGCACGAGGTCACCGCTGACCCGATCCACTGCGGGAACCCATCCGACGATCCAGGCCAAGGCCGTCAGAGCCGTCGCTGCAAGCGCGAGAGCCATCGGGGTCAGCCAGCGCCGATGGTCCGTGGCGGTTGCTACCGGAGGGTGGTCGCTTTGCATGGGCCTATGCTACCGGGAATTCTCTCGGAGCGTGTGTGATCGTGGTCTTGGTGGCCGCTCGCGTGTTCTGTCGTCCGAGTCGCCGGGCCGGACTGAAAAAAAAAGGCCCCGCCAAACGGCGGGGCGAGATATGGGAAGAAGGAAAGGCTCAGAAAATCCAACCAAGCGCCGCCGCAGCGTACTGGTACTTTCCAGACGTGTCGTAGAGGTAGGGCGCGTCGTCGGTGTAGTCGATGTAGTGATACCGCAGTCGCAGCCACAAATTCTCCTTGAAGAAGAACTTGGCCCACACATCGGCGTCGACCCGCGTGCTGTCGAGGTCGGAATTGGTGTGGGTCTGGGAGAAGTCGTAGGCCATGGGCGGATGGGTTGCGACATAGTCGTCGGCGGAGAGGTCGAAGGGGGCGAGCCCGGCTTCGGCCTTCATCCAGCTGAGGTCGAGGCCCAATTCCATCGTGTCCTGTTTCTTGAACTTCAGACCGGCCATCAAGGTGTTGGTTTCAGAAGTGTAGTTGAGCATGTCACGGGAGTAGCCATCCTGGCCACCCATAATGGTGCCAGCTCAACCATCGAAGATCGGTATGCAGACCGGGTGATTTTGGTCGGAGTCCATCAGGGTGTAGGTGGCATACCAGTTGAAGGTTTCGGTCGGCGCAGACCACACGGTGACGAGCGCCGTGTTGTTGGTCTTCGACCAGTCGGTGAGGTCGCCGTCCGAGTTGTCGCCGTCATAGTAGATGTACTTACCGAACACGGTCGTCTTGCCGCTACTGTAGCCGAGACGGATGTCCGCGCGGCCCCAGCTCGACGCAGAGGCGGTCGTGTCGGCAATCCGCGCCTCGTGGAATTCGCGATACTGAGGCGTTTCCGGGTTCCATGGGTTCGGGTATGAACCCGACACCAAGGTCGAGCAGGCTCCGTTGATCAGCATGAAGGCGTTGTCGACCGTGGCGTACTTGAGGTTGGCCTCGAAGTTCCACCCCTTGGCCGGACGGGCCCGCCAGCTGGCGCCCACCAGGTTGGTGGTCGTCTTGTACTCGCCCGGAAGGACCTGATAGTTCTCGCGGTCGATGGTGTCGTAGTTCCAGGTGAAGCGCAGCGTTCCCGCCTTGCGCCCGAAACGTTTGCTGACGTCGGCCTTCGACTCGAAGGCGTCCCGGTTGAGGGCGGATCTCCGTGTGTGATCGAAGTTGAGGCCGTACACCTCCTCGTAGGTCCGACCTGCGTGCGGGCCCGCGATCGCCGGGCGGTCATTGACGTCGATGAAGACGTCGTCATTGTCGATCGAGTAGGCGTGGCCGCGCCAGCGGAATCGCCAGCCGCTCTTCCAGCCCTTGGCCGCCGACAGGATGTAGCCCTTGTAGTCGGACTGAAGGTTGGTGTAGCTGTTTTCGGTCTTCGACCACACTCCGTTGGCGGTGAACGCGAAACCGCCGATGTTGTTCAGAACGAGGTCCAGTCGGGTCTTGTCCTTTTCGGAGTTCGGCCACAGGTCGGCAGGAACCACTCCGACATCGGAGTCGTACTGCAGGCGGTTGTCGAAGACCGGAACCTGCAGCTCCGGGTGGAGAGCGTCGTCAAACTGGACCGGGACCGAATTGGTCTCGTATTCCAGGCTGCGGCTGGTGAATGCGCCCTTTACAAAGCCGCCCTTCCAAGCCACCTTCACGTCGACGGTGCCGTCGGAGGTCTCCTCATCGAGTGCGTGTGATTGGCTGTAGATGTGGCAGTTGTCGCAGTGCGACGTGGTGTAGGCCTGGGCGTGCCCCTTGCGTTGCTGCTGACGCAGCTCCGCACCCACGGTCACCGCTCGGAGACTCGCCAACTGCAGCTCGGTGCGGCTCTCGAAGACCGAGAAGTCCATACCGTACTCCTGGCCGGGGTCGAGATCTGTGTGCCAGACCACCTTGCCGTTGAATGAAGTCGCCTCGAGGTTGCTCATCGGATCGTGACCGAGACGGTGCACGAACTTGTTGTAGCTGTTGTGCGAGCGCACTGTTCTTTTGATGTCGAAGTCCAGCTCACCGGCATTGGTTTTGGAGCTCTGAAACGCGCCCAAGAAGTAGAGGCTGCCCCAATCCTGGTGGGTTGAAACGGTGGCGTTGGCGGTCGCGCCGGACTCGGTATCGTAGTACTCGGCCGCCATGTCGGGCGAGTCGTCGGTGCTGGCACCGTACCAACCGATCTCGGCCTTGGTATCCGAGGTGCCCTGGGCCGCCCAATAGCCGGGGGCGAAGTACGGCTCGCCATAGAAGGTGTAGATCCATGGGCCTGGCTCACCGCGCGTCACCGCAGGAGGCTCAGCGTCATCCTGCGCGAAACCGGCGAAAGGCGCACCGCAAAGGGCCAGAATCAAAGACAAACGGAGGATTGATTCGATATTCATGTCCGCCCCCTCACCGCACCAGGCCGTGGCCGCCACCCGGGGTCGACTGTGACGGCAGATCGGTGCCGTGGACCTGGGAGTGGCACTGGGTGCACTTCGTGGTGAACGCCACGTTGAAGCTGTGCTCACCGTTCGGGTTTTCGAATTCGGTGCCGCCAACCTCGAGAGGCCCATCAGGACTGAGCAGCCCGGCGTGGAAGTGGAACTCGTGGCACTGCAGGCAGACAGTGGGCTCGTTGGCGGTGAGCAGGTTGTTGGGGATCGCGCCATGCGCCGTATGGCACAGGCTGCAGTCCTCTACGACAGGGGCATGCTCGAATACGAACGGGCCTTCCTTGCTCTGGTGGCAGGTGTAGCAGAGGTCGTTGAGCCGCATCTGGGTCTTGAGCTGACCCTCGTTCGACGCGTGCGGATTGTGGCAGCTGGCGCAGCTCATCTTGCCCTCGGGCACCGGGTGGTGTGACGGCAGCTGGAACTGGGCATAGACCTGCTGGTGACAGTCCTTGCAGCTGTCGAGCGGGTTGGCGACTTGGTGAACCGCGTGGCAGTCGAGGCAGGTTATGTTTTCGATGGCGTGGGTCGAGGCCTGCCATTCGCCCTGCTCTTTCAGTCCGTGGCAATCGATACACGCTGAAGTGTCCTCGACCGGGTTGCTGAAGGTGCGGATCAGCGCCGGGTCTCCCTCCTCCATATGCCGGGTTCCGTCGCCGTGGCAGCCCTCACAGCCCACCTGGCGCCCGTAGACCTCGAAAGGCTCGATGCGCATGTGGATCTG
>CBDTWX010000070.1:0-15399 GCA_965364305.1 uncultured Thermoanaerobaculia bacterium | reverse complement strand
AGCTCCGGCGCCATGTTGGCCACCGCGCCCATCAGCAGACCGCCGGCGCTGCCGCCGCGCGCGAAGAGCCCCTCGGGCGAGGTGTAGCCCTGCTCCACAAGATACTTCCCGCAGTCGATGAAGTCGGTGAAGGTGTTCTTCTTGTTGAGCAGCTTGCCGTCCTCGTACCACCATCGGCCGAGCTCCTGGCCGCCGCGGATGTGGGCGACGGCGAAGACGAAACCGCGGTCGAGCAGGCTCACGACCTCGGGCCGGAACCTCGCCTCCGAGCTCGAGCCGTATGAACCGTAGGCGTAGAGCAGCGCCGGGTTGGCGCCGTCCTTTGCGACGCCCGTGCGGTACACCACCGATATCGGCACCTCGACGCCGTCCCGCGCCGGCGCCCACAACCGTTCGACGGTGTAGTTGTCCGGATCGAAACCACCGCGTACCTGCTCACGTTTCATCAGCGTTCGCTCGCCGGTCTCCAGATCGAGGTCGTAGATGGTCTCCGGTGTGTTGGGGGACGAGTAGCCGTAGCGCAGGACCGAGGTGCCGAACTCCTCGTTCTGGTCGACCCACGTCGTGTAGGTTGGCTCGTCGAACACCACCTCGGTCTCGGCGCCCCGGCCCCACGGGATGATCCGGAGGTGACGCAGACCGCCGCGCCGTTCGGTCACCACCATGAACGAGCGAAACACCTCCACGCCCTGAAGCAAGACATCCTCCCGTCCCGGGATCAGCTCACGCCAGTTGGACCTCGCCGGGTTGGCGACCGGCGCCTGCATGAGGCGGAAGTTCGGCGCTCCCAGATTGGTCCTGATGATGAACCGATCGCCCACGTGGTCGACGCTGTACTCGACGCCTCGCTCCCTCGGTGCAATGACTCGCGGTTCTCCATCCGGTTCATCGGCGTCCAGGTAGCGGTACTCGGAGGCCAGGGTCTGTGTCGATCCGATGAGGATAAACCTCTCGGAAAGGGTCTTCGACACATACACACTGAAGGTCGGATCGCTCTCCTCGTAGATCAGCTCGTCGTCCGCCGGATCGGTGCCCAGGCTGTGACGCCAGACTTGGTACGAACGCAGGGTCTCGGGGTCCTGCTTGGCGTAGTAGAGGGTCCGGCTGTCGTTGGCCCACGCCAGGTTGCCGGTGACCTCCGGGATCACGTCGGAGAGCGGCTCGCCGGACGCGAGGTCGGTGATGCGAATGGTGTACTTGCGGCGCCCGACGGTGTCCACTGCCCACGACAGCAGCTTCGTGTCGGGGCTCACTGCGACCCCGCGGACCGAGCAGAAATCGTGGCCCTCGGCAACCCGGTTGACATCCAGGATGACCTCCTCGGGCGCATCCGGGCTTCCCTTGTGACGGGTGTGGATCGGGTACTCGAGGCCCTCTTCGAAGCGTTTGACGTAGTAGTAGCCGTTGTAGAGGGCCGGCACCGTCGACTCGTCAGGCTGCAGGCGGTTCTTGAGCTCCTCGAAGAGCTCGGCCTGGAGGGCCTCGGTGTCGGCCATCACCGCTGCGGTGTAGGCGTTTTCCGCCTCGAGGTGGGCCAACACGGCAGGGTTGTCTCGTTCGCGCAGCCAGTAGTAGTCGTCCACCCGAACATCGCCGTGCGCTTCCAGTTTTACGGGTTTCTTCTCAGGCACCGGCGCCACCGGAGCGGTCGGTCCGCAGGACAGAAGCAGCACAGTACAAACCACCACCGCGAGCAAGATCGAGAGTTTCGTTTTCATTGGTTCCCCCTCAAGGCCGTGACAGGCCTCGCGCCCTCATCGAGTATGCAGTATAGCCCGCACCAGACTCGATTGCCCGGAAAACAGCGACCGGAATCAGCTGCAGCGTCATGACCAGAGGGCGAGGGCTGAAGACAGAGGCAGGGACAGAATTCAGCGGCAGGGACAGTGATTAGCGGCTGCAACAGTCGTCAGCAGCAGGTACAGCTCCAGCATCAGGATTACCGGCGGCTGCGAGAACCGTAAAAAGCCCCTACCCACCCAGAACTGCCCACAGATCACACAGGTTGACGCAGATGAACTCATCCACATTCCTTTCACGGGTGCAATTGCCAGTCGGTGTGTCGGGTCCAGCATTCGCCGGGTCATCGCGCGAACCTCGTCGAGCATGGTCAAACCGGGGCGTTCATGCCCTTCCCCCAGCCGGTCAACGAACCGGAGGGGACCGTGTCGCGGTGCCCACAGGCCACTGTCGCTGACGACTGCTGTTGCATCCTGTCGCTTCTCCTGATCGCTACAGCTTCAGCTTGAGATCGAGGGCGTGGAGGAACTCGAGGACCTGAGCCTCGACCGATCTCCCCGGCCTGCCTGTGGAATCCGTCCCCGAACGGGTCTGCACATCCACCCGAACCCGCCCGCCCTTCTCCGCGATGCGCACCACGAGGATCGCCCGGACACCGTCGGAGGACCGCGAGGGCTCCGCATCGATCCGACCGGAACCGTGCTCGACATCGACGAGGTAGTCCTCATCCTCGAGCGCCTCGACCGCCGCCTCGATCACTCTGTCCCGCTGCGAGACATAGCTCCTCGACCACGAACCCGATGAATCAATCGTTGTCGTACAGCCGGCGGCCACCAGCACACCGACGACGCCCAAAATTTTCATATTCGATTCCATCGGCCGATGATAGCACCCGACATTCGGCAGCGTCGAACCGTGGCCGGCGGACCCCAGGAGCTACCGCGACTACTCGTCGCTCGTGTCCTTGGGCGCTTTGATCATCCAAATCTCGGTGCCGTTCTTTTCGAACCGCACCTCGTCCATGAGCTGGTTGATCAGAAAGATGCCGCGGCCGCTGTCGTTGTAGATGTTCTCACCAACCACCGGACTGGGCACCTTTTTCGGGTCGAAGCCGGCTCCAGGGTCGCGGACGATGATGATCATTCCGCGCTGGGGGTCGCAGGCTACAACCACCTCGACACGCTTGTCGGGATCATTGTCGCAGCCGTGCTCGACGGCATTGGCCAATGCCTCATACAGAGAGACCTCGATTTCGAACTCGCCGTCACCGGCGCAGCCCATCTCGCGAACGATCCCCATGATCTGTTCGACAACTGGCGGGATCGCCTTGATCTGTCCCGGAAGCTCCGTCTGCACCTGGAGAGTCAAGTTCTCCGTGTCAAATGAGCGTCGAGGCATCGACTCGATCATCATCCACTCCAACCCCCTTTTCGTCGGCACCTGGCGCGTCGGCGGTTGCTACGATCACAGTTTCTGTGTAGATCATACTGCAGACGGCCGACAGAGTTGCATCCCCGCCGCACCAAGGGACGCCTCACGGGAGCCCGAAACAGAATTAGTCGAGGATGGTTCACCGACCTGCAGGGATCCAACCACTTCTCCTCCCCGTCTTTTGCGCGCCTCTTTGGTGGCGAGATTGTATCTCTATATCATTGT
This sequence comes from uncultured Thermoanaerobaculia bacterium, assembly GCA_965364305.1. Classification (GTDB taxonomy): domain Bacteria; phylum Acidobacteriota; class Thermoanaerobaculia; order Thermoanaerobaculales; family Sulfomarinibacteraceae; genus Sulfomarinibacter. The sequence goes on along the minus strand of CBDTWX010000070.1, from coordinate 12,003 downwards.
TGAAGGGAGCCGATGCCAGGATCATTCAACAGCGATCGAATGGCACGCGCTCAATCGCCGAGCCTGCGCCCGGTGACGAGCTGGTAACCCCTGACGTCAAGGTCTTTGCCGCTCACGGAATCACCGCTTCCCTCCGAAGCCAGGGAAAGCTTCCACTGGTACAGCCCGGAGAAGAACTCGCTCACTTTTTCCGTGAGCTCGTCGAAGGCACCGCTCATTTCGTAGCGAATCGCGTCCTCCTCGCTGTCCCACACCGTCACCGACAAGGCTCGCGAACGCGCCGCCGCAACCCCTTCAACCAGAAACACGGCGCGACAGCCCCTGGTTTTCAGAAGCTCCGGTTTGACCTCATTGTTGAACCGCTCCTTGAGATCGGCGAACTTCCCCGCCGCGATCCGCGCTGCGACGATCCGGAGATAGATTCCACGCGAGGAGAACTCGTCGGTGCCGTTGCTCAGGCCGGCAACCTCCACCGGGTAGGCCTCGATCTCCGGATCCTGGAGCGGAGGCACCGTGCCGCCCGGATCTCCGGCGAGGCGGACCCGCCACTCCGAGGCCTCGGCGAGGAACTCGTCGCTTTCGTCGAGCAACTGGTCGTACAAACCGCTTTTCTCGTACTCCTCAGCGAGCTCCCGGCTGCGCCACATCGTCATCGACACGCTTTCGTCCTCGTCGCCGGTCGGTTGCAGAAGGCTGGCGAAGAGGCACCCTTCGGTCTCCTGCATGGCTGGAATCACCCGATCTTCATAAAAGCGGGCATAGTCCCAATGCTTGCCCTCTTTGACCTTGAGGCGAACGAATCGCATGAACATGGAGCTCCTCCCCGGGGTTGGAGGTTATGGATTGGGCTACCAACGACACTCTTCACCAATATGGATTCTCTGGAGGGAAAAACCAACCCGCCGGTTTTCCCATTCCTGGGCGGCGGGAAAGGTCTCGAACGAGGCCGAGCTTCGGATAGGGTTGGCCCCAAAGCTCGTGCGAATGCTCTGACCGTGAGACACAGTCCCACCGCAACTAGGGCAATACGTCATTCGGCCAAATGCTTTTTCAAGAATTCGACCGTCCGGCCCCACGCCAGATCGGCCGCTTCATTGTTGTAGCGCGCTTCGTTGGTGTCGTTGTTGAAGGCGTGGTTGGCTCCCTCGTAAATGTAGATTTCGTATTTTTTGTTGTTGGCCTTCAGCGCAGCGACATAGTCATCGATGCCGGCGTTGATGCGCTTGTCGAGCCCGGCGTACTGGAGGCAGAGCGGAGCCGAAATATTCGGCACCTCATCGACCGGGATCTGGCGTCCGTAGTAGGGGACCCCGGCGGCGAGCGAGGTGCCGGCCGCGGCCAGCTTGTTGACCATGCCTCCGCCCCAGCAGAAGCCGATCGCCCCGACCTTTCCCGTGGATTCCGCGTGGCCGGCGAGGAAAGGCACGGCTGCAGCCATGCGGGCCAGTGTGGCGTCGCCATCGAGCTCGTAAATCATCTCGCGCGCTCGGTCTTCGTCGGCCGGAGTACCGCCGACCGGGGACAGCGCGTCAGGGGCGAAGGCGAGGAAGCCCTCGAGGGCCATTCGCCGCGCCACATCCTTGATGTGCGGGTTGAGACCGCGGTTCTCATGGATGACGATCACCGCCGGGCGCTTTTCTCCACCCTTCAAACGCGCCATATAGCCGGACATCGTCGAGTCATCGACCTCGTAGGTGGCAGTCTCGGTCACGAGCCGTTCGTCGTCCTCGGGAACGATGCCCGCCTCCGCGTAGTTGTTCTGGAGGATCGGCACCAACGCGACGGCGGCCGCCGCACCACCCGCCAGCCTGGCCAGCCGATCCATGAATTCCCGCCGGCTCATCGTGCCGTGGGTGAACTCGTCAAAGAGCTCGATGCACTGTTGGTTCACTTCGATTCGTCTCATGAGTCCTCCTCTAGTCAATGCGTCCAACCGACCATGAGGTTCAGAAACGGAGTGTCAGAGATCCCATATTCTGAACCATCAGAATGTGCTGACAGCACCCCAGTCATGACCCCCGGATTGCTCCTTTTTGGGGGCCCAGCGAGCACTGCGCCTCTCGCTGAACCCACCCGGCGCCTGATCTGTTGAATCCGGTCGATAAAAGTTTCAGGCCCGCACGTCCCTCACGATGATTGGACAGCCTGTAGTGTAACTTACCTGAGACGCAGACGCATTTCACTTTTGAAACATTCTTCTGGAGACCAGCGGATCGCTGCCTTTTCGCAAACTCAAGGCCAGTCCGACCAGACCAGCAGGGAAATGTGCGGCCGGGCGGCTGGTCAGCCCTCGATCCGGCGGATCAGAACGAGGGTCCGATCGTCGAGGAATGGAACCCCGCGGACGAAGTTGTAGAGGTCCTCTTCGATGGCCGCCATGATCTCAGCCACCGGCTTCGATCGATGTTCGACACAGACGTCGCGGAGGCGATCCTGACCGTACTCCTCCTCTTCGGGGTTCTCTGGTTCGGTGATACCGTCCGTATAGAGAACAAGGGTGTCGCCAACCCCGAGGGTCCTCTCGCCGGCCTCGAAAACTCCGGAAGGCAGGATTCCGAGTGGCATGCCCGTCGACTCAAGCCACTCGTGCTCACCGTCGGCCCGCAGGATGAGCCCGGGGTTGTGTCCGGCATTGCAGTACCGCAGGACGCCGGTCGTCGGATCGACAGCGGCAAGAAACGAGGTCGCATATTTCTCGGGCGGCGTCCGTTCATAGAGAAGATGCGACACCGAGGTGAAGATCTCCTCGGGCGGCACACCGTCGTGGATGGGGCCCGCAGCGAGTGCCTCGAGGGACGCGGTGAGGAGTGACGCCGCGATGCCCTTGCCCGAGACGTCGGAGAGCATCAGGACGACCTCGCTATTGTCATGCCGTAGCTCGACCTTGTAAAAGTCACCCGACACACCACGCGACGGAAAGTTGCCCGCAACGATGTCCCATCCCTCGACCTCGGGGAGCGAGTCCGGCAACAGACCAACCTGAATCTCGCGCGCCAGTGCCACCTCCTGCTCCAAACGCCGCCGCTCCGCGGCCTCCTCGGCTAGGTGGACGTTGCGAATGCGCATCGCCGCCACCGACGCTAAAGACGCCAGCAGCTCCATATCCTCTTCCGCGAACTGGCGCATCGTGAGACGGGAACCGAGAACGATCAGGCCAAGGGCGCCGTCAGGTGCCAGAAGAGGAGCTGCAACCAGCGACCGCACGCCCGCGTCGAGCAGGCTCATCGCTTCGTGAAAACGCTCGTCGGTCTGTGCGTCGAGCACCAAGGCCGCCTGGCCTTCCTCGACCACCTGCTGCATCAAGCTGGTTGAGAAGAGGAATTCAGTGTTGCCTTTGCCCACCGAACGGGTCGCTGCCCGCTCGTACCCCCCCTGGTCGGTTCGCAGATAGATGGCCGCCTCCTCCGGGCCGAGATGCTCGAACGCCCGATCGAGGATCAACTCGAGGAGTTCATCGAGCGACATCGGGCGGTCGAGCGCCTGATTGACTTCGTTCAGGAGGTGGAGCCGATCCGCGTACCGGCGGAGACCCTCTCCCGTCGGGGTGACCGAGTCGGTGCGGATCTCCTCCGGCTCTTGGAGCAGCTCAGCCGCAGAACGGAAGATCGTGTGGCTGTCCCGATCGGTCGGAGTTCTCCCTCGATCTGTCGCCGGCTCAGTGGCCTCGCGAAGGGTGACCGAGGTGCTGCCGACCTGGATCACCGACCCGTGGCCGAGTCGAACCGGTCGATCCACGGGCCTCCCGCCGAGGAGGGTGCCATTCCGCGACCCGAGATCCTCGACGAACCACGTTTCTTGGTCCCGATAGAGCCGGGCGTGCATGCGGGACATCGATCGATCGGGAATGGTGAGGTCGGCCTTCGAGGAGCGACCGATGACAAAGCTCTCGCCCTCCAACGCGTGGTCGAAAGGTGAGCCGTCAGTCGTCACCACATGAAGGGACATGGGTGGCAGATTGCGGTTGTCACTATGCACGGCAGGCCCCATCATATAGTCTCTTCGCGGTTTCCTTCAATTCCTGCGGTGTGTTGACGTTGACCCACGCCGCCCTCAGTCGAGCCGGAGGAGAGGGACATCTGACGCCTGGATCTTCGGCGAGATGACGAAGCCCCCACCTTCCGGCAGCGGCACGCCGCTCGAGCACCTGTCGCGCCTGCGGCTCGTAGATCGCCAACAGGGGTTCGACGTGTCCCGCGTCAGACGTCGGCAGTACGGCCCACACATCCGGCCGCCTCTGGTCGAGCAACCAATTGATGGCATCGCCCGAGATCTCAGGCATATCGCACGCAGCGACAACCCATGCCGCGGCCGGAGCCCACTTCATCGCTGCCAGAACACCGGCCAGGGGACCCGCAACACCAGGCACATCGGCGAGCCGCGGCATCTCGGCGAGCGATTTCGGGATGCTACCGGACCCGGCAAGAACCACACACTTCAGGTGCCGTCGCATCGCCGAAACTGCTCGTTCGGTGAAGGTCGAGCCGCCGATCCCCAACGTCCGTTTGTCCCGCCCCATCCGCACACTCTGGCCGCCAACCAGCACCACGCCTGAGACGTCCTGCGGCACTTCGCGCAGCGCACCAGTGCCTGCGTCGGTGGTGGAGATCACAGTCGTCAGTTGTCCATCCAACGGATGGCCACACCATGGCAGACAACCATCGGCTCTGGACTCGGCAGCGGGTCTTCCTCGAGAGGTCTGACGTTTCGGCCACAGGCGACGATGACCACGGCGTCTGCGTCGAGCTTGGCCGCCCGGCGACGAAGCCTGTGCTTGGCGTCGGAGATCGCGCTGTCTTCTCCCATGACGCCGATGCGTTCCTGTTCCTCGAGCCCCGCAAGCTCTTCGTATTCGCGGTCGCGGATGCGGTCGGGAGTGAGGATGTCAACCTCTCTCGTCCAGGCATCGAGATTCGGGTCGCTGGAACTCGAACCGGAGCTCGAGCAGCCCGATACGAAAACCAGCACCGCCGCCAACGCCAGGAACTTCTTCATTCATCTTCCCCTTTCCTACCGGCCGCAAAGTCGAGACCCGAGCGGACGAAGGTTGAACACCGCAGCCAATGTACCAGAGGCGTTCCCTCGATCCCACAACCGCGCACCGATATTCGAACCCGCGGGACTTGACAAAATGTCGCTCAAATCGCAGAATGCCCTTCCGTCGATCGGTTCGCCGATCACTTCGGAGGATCCCCATGCCACTGTACGAATACCGTTGCCGACAGTGTGAAAGGCATTTCGACCGTCTTGAGCGAGCCTCGGAGCCCAGGGATGGAGCGTGCCCGCACTGTGGTGGCGCAGCGAGTCGTCTCCTCGGCGCCCCGGCCCTTCAGTTCAAGGGCAGCGGCTGGTATGTCAACGACTACGGGAAGGGCAACGGCCCCCAGCCAACAAACACCGATACACCGGCGCCTGTCTCCAAGGACTCGTCAAGCGAAACAACGACCGAGACAGAGACCGGGACGAAGACCGAGACGAAGTCGGCAAAGAAGTCTGAGAGCAAGGTGGCGTAGAAGCGAATTCGGAATTAGGAGAGCTCGGACTCGACCTCGACGATCAGCTCGCGGAGCCTCGCCTCCCCGACCGCGTACCTCGCGCGACAGAATCCGCAGACCACCGACGCACCGTCATCGTCATCCGACTCCATGACGCTGTAAATCTCCCCCGCACCGAGGAGCTTGAGCGCCGCCTCGACCCGATCCATCGAGCAGCCGCAGAAGAAGGAAATCGGAACCTCTTCGAGAATCGCGCAGCCCTCCGGGAAAATTCGAGCCAACCACTCTTTTGGCAGCTCTCCTTCCGAAACTCGGGCGGAGACCGCGCCAATCTCGCGAATATTTTCGGTGAGAGACATCGCCTCATCCTCGCTGACGCCGGGCAGCAGCTGCACCAGCAAGCCTCCGGCGGCGCCGATGCGCCCCTGACGAAGCATCCGCACTCCCAGGACCACAGCGGACGGGGTTTGCTCCGATTCCGAGAGGTAGAACGCGAGATCACGGGCGACCTCACCCGAAACCAGCTCGACGACTCCGCGGTACGGTTCGCCAATGCCCGGATCACGGGTCACGATCAACTGTCCTTGGGTCCCAACCACACCAGCAACCTCGAGTGCGCCGTCGTCACCGGGGTCGGTCACGGCGAGGGGATTCGACACCGTGGCCCTCACCCATCCGAGCGGCGAGGCCGTCGCCACCAGGCGCCCTGCCGGTCCCCCACCTTCCAGCTCAATGGTCAGCATCGGCTCCCGATCGGTAACCTTTTCAAGGCACGAAGCGAGGAGCAGGGCGCCGGTGGCGAGGCGACCGATGGCTGCCGCCACCTGGGGCGACGGGTCGTGCATCCGTCGCAGCTCCTCGACAAGGCCGGTGGTAACCGCAACCACGACCCGGGCACGGCCTCCGAGCCCGATGGCTCGCACCAGATGATCGCCAGTCGTCGACGTCATAGAATAATCCTAACCCGTTCAAGCCTCGTCGCGAAACCCCCCGGGGAAAGTCGGGCAGGCTCCTATGGCACGAGATCAATGAAGACCTGCTGGGACGGACGCGGCTCCTCGTCCCCGGCCGGCCGCCGCCGAACATAGGTGCCGTCAGGCCGGAGGTCCCAGGCCGAGCTGTTGTCGTTCTCGGCCACCGTCAGGATCTCTTCGATCTCGGCGATGAGGGTCGGCTCGGTGACCGGCGCGATCGTCTCGACGCGGCGGTTGAGGTTGCGCTTCATCCAGTCGGCCGATCCGATGAAGTACTCGGGCGCTCCGGCGTTCTCGAACCCGTAAATGCGACAGTGCTCGAGGACCCTGCGCGCGAACCTCAGCCATCTCAGCTCGCGGTTGAAGAATGGATCCGGCGAGCCCGGTGTGATCTTGTCGGTTTTTTTGGCCGCTGATACCATGACCGTCCGTTCCCGATGCGATGAGTCAGACGGAAAAGTCTACGGGAGATCGAGCCAATAATCCGTCGGCGGATGCAGGCCTCACCGGAAATTTACGCCGATTGCGGCCAGCACCGAGTGCGGTTCGAAAAATATTGGCGTCACGAAAAGGTATGACTCCGTGGCACGAACGAAATACATGGTCAGTCCCCCATTGAAACCGGGCGAGCGGTCCGATTCTGCCGTACTCCGGATTCTCGCTGGACTGCTCGACGCCCTGCGCGCCAACATCGACGGGGTGATCGACGACCGCGACCCGGAGCACCTCCACGACTTGAGGGTTGCAGCCCGCCGCACCCGAGTTGCCCTCTCGGCAGCGAAAACCGTGCTTCCGGAAGAATTTGTCGATCAGTTCATGCCCGGCTTCAAATGGCTGGGCAAGGTCACCGGTCCCTGTCGAGACCTCGACGTTCACCTGATCGAAACGGAGCGATTCAGGTGCCAGTTGGAGATCGCCGACGGTTCACTCGGTCCACTGAGGACGCTCATTGAACAGTCGCGTCGGGCCGAGCATCAACGGCTCTCCAACGCGCTGCGCTCGGAGAGATTTCGGCTTCTGATCGGCGGGTGGAGCGATTTCCTTCAGACTGATCCTCTCGACCGAACCCGACCGCGAAACGCCGGACGACCGGTCATCGACCACGCCGGAAAGAGGATTCAACGGGCTTTCCGACGGTGCGTCAAACGCGGCGTGAGGCTCGGCGACGACGCTCCAGAAAAGGCCTTCCACCGGCTGCGGATCGATGCCAAGAAGCTTCGCTACCTGCTCGGGTTCTTCTCCGATCTCTACCCGCAGGAGACCATGCAACCGCTGATCAAGGAACTCAAGCGCCTGCAGGACATCCTCGGCGGTTTCAACGACATGGTCGTACAGCGGGCACGGCTCGCCATGTTCTTGGAACGACTCACCTCGTCGGGCGAGACACGCCCCGGCACCGTTGTCTCCATAGCTCGACTCGCCCGGGCCATGGAGGCACGTCAGAATGAGCATCGCCGCGCCCTCGCCGAACGGTTCGCGAGCTTCGCAGGGGCGAAAAATCAGCGGCTGTATCGGGAGACGTTTCGGTAAGGTCACAGCGCCAAAAAATCAGCATCAGGGACAGCGGCAGCTTCCAGGGACAGGGACAGCGTCAGGGTCAGGATCAGCGGCAACGGGCAGCGACAGGGAGCAGTGCCAGCGATCAGCGGCAGAAACCAGCACCAGCGGTCTCGGACCGTCACCCCTCATACCCTGAATACTCCGTCCACCAGGGGTGGGTGGGCGGGAACTCAAAATTCAAAATTGAAAACTCGAAATTCCGGGTGGGTGGATGGATCGAGTGTTCAGTATCCAGCATCGAGCATCGGGTGGGTGGATCTCCCATCTCGCATCGGGGGACATCAGGCCGTCAATCGCTTTTCGGGCGGTCGCTGACCACCGCCAGTATCTTGCCTCCGAACTTGCGCGCCGTCGTTGGACCAATGCCGGAGACATCGAGCAGCTCCTCCTGGTCGGCCGGCCGGGCACGGCAGATGGCGGCCAGGGTGCGGTCGGTGAGGATCCGAAAGGCCGGCACTCGACGACGCCGCGCCTCGGCGAGACGCCACTCGCGCAACTTTTCGAAGAGTGCCTGGTCGACCGAATCGAGAGGTCCCTGCTCCTTCGCGACCGAGGTCGTTGCGGGCTTCGCCCGTGAACGTCTCTTCCGTGTCGGTGCAACGATCTCCTCGACGACTTGAATATCCCCAAGGTCGTTTCCCGCGGCGAGGCGGCCTCGGCGGGTCATCCACACCCGCTGGAAGCGAATCGTGCGGCCGTCCTTTTCGAATGAATCGTTCAAGACCTGGACCAGGTCCGATCGGACCAGTCCGTCGATCAGACGCTCGAACGCCTTACGTTCGACGCTTCGGCTCTCCGCCGCCCCGCGGTGAAGCTGACCCGAGGTGAGCCCGTCCCTTTCCCGCAGGAGATCGAGGATCGCTGCCAGCACCTCGGTCTCGGCGCCCCTCGGTCTGCGAAAGTTCGTCGCCAGGCATCTCTCTGGAGCGCAGTGGTCGCACACGCCACACGGCTCTCCGCTATCGTGCTGGTCGCCGAAGTGTCTGACCAGGTGCAACATGCGGCATCCTCGGTCGGCGGCGAATGAGGTCATCCGTTCGATCTGTTCGCGGCGGTGGGCGCGTTGCCTCTCGTACGAGCGGCGCCAGTCCGACCTCCCTCGCGCCGCGTGTTCCTCAGGGTCCACCAGCGCACCACGGTGGATCCACAGCTTTTCAAGCGCGGTGGCGAAGACGTCATTTTCCAGACCGGCCTCGTCGCGGAGTTCGTCAGCGGGGCGCGGTTGGCGCGTCAGTCGATTGAACACCCTGGCGAGGATGCTCGGCGCAGGGTAGTCGCGGTCGAGAAAGAACTCGTGGGTCCGGCGGTCAGCCCAGGAGTAGAGAAGGATGGCTCGCGACGGATCGCCGTCGCGGCCGGCGCGACCGATCTCCTGATAGTAGCCCTCGAGGGTCCCCGGCAGACCGGTGTGGATGACGGTGCGAATGTCCGGTTTGTCGATGCCCATTCCAAAGGCAATGGTTGCGACAATCACCTCCAGCTGGCTGTCCTGGAAGGCGCGCTGGACTCGATCGCGGGCATCGGAGCTCATACCCGCGTGATATGCCGCCGCCGGGAAGATCTCGTTCAGCTCGGCTCCCAGGGCCTCCGTTTCCTTTCGGGTTGGCGAGTAGACGATCGCAGGTCGTCGGCCGGGATCCTCCAAGACTCGTCGAACCACGTTCCTTCTGGCGGACGGTATGGCCTCTACCACCTCGACGGCGATGTTGGTTCGCCGGAAGCCGTGGATGAAGTTCTTCGCATCGGGGATCGCCAGCTGCTCGACGATGTCCCGCTGTACGAGCGGCGTGGCGGTTGCGGTGAGAGCGATGACAGGCGCCGGCCGGAGCATCGGCAATCGCTCGGAGAGCATCCGGTAGTCGGGGCGAAAGTCGTGCCCCCAGTGAGAGATGCAGTGCGCCTCGTCGACTGCGATCAGGGCCAGAGGCCGCTTGGCGAGCATCTCGGAAAAGCCCGGAACCGCAAGCCGCTCCGGTGCAACGAAGAGAAAATCGAGGGCGCCGTCGAGATATTTCTGACACACGTTTCGCGACGCAAGGCGATCGCGACCCGAGTGAATTCGTTCGGCGGCGATGCCGAGATCCTTGAGCGCCGCGACCTGGTCCTCCATCAAGGCGATGAGGGGGGACAGCACCAAAGTGGTGCCGGCGCGTGCCAGACCCGGCAGCTGATAGCACAGCGATTTCCCTGCACCGGTGGGCATGACGAGGAGAACGCTCGAGCCCTCGGTCACCGCGCGGCAGACCTCCGCCTGGAGGGGCCGAAATGCCGCATGACCAAAGGTCGAGCGGAGCAGCTCGTCGAGGCCGTCGACGGCCCGATCCGACGATGGATCACTCTCACCAGTCATCGCCCGAAAACCCTAGCACGCGCGGTGAGGCCGTGCGTGTACACTGTGGCGTCCAAAAAACGCCGGTGAGGAGTCGCCATGGAACACGAGACGAGCGCAGAGATTGCCGGACTTCCCGAAAATGCGCGGCGCCCGCTCACAGCGGGTGAGACCTACGTCCCGGTCGTCCCGGACGAGACCGGGGTCCACGAGGTCACCACGCGATCGGTCACCCTCGGTCTGATCTTCTGCGCCCTCTTCGCGATGGCGGCCGCCTATCTTGCCCTCAGGGTCGGACAGGGCATCGAGGCCGCGATCCCGATCGCCATCCTCGCGATCGCGTTGTCACCGCTTTTTTCGCGCCGCAGCACGATCTTGGAAAACGTCATCATCCAGTCGATCGGCGCCAACTCCTCGCACGTCGTATCGGGCGCCGTCTTTACCATCCCGGCTCTCTACATGCTGGCTGGCGAGCCGGGCTCGGGGGTCATCGAACCGACAGTGCTCCAGGTCATCGTCGTCTCGTTCCTCGGCGGGTGTCTCGGCATCCTTTTCCTCATTCCACTCCGCTACCACTTCATGATCGAGATGCACGGCCAGTTCCCGTGGCCCGAGGGCACCGCCACGACCGAGATCCTGCTGTCCGGAGAAAGGGCCGGCCGCCAGGGCAAGATTCTCGCCATGGCCGCCGGTCTCGGCGCACTCTACGACGGCCTGGCAACCACCTTCCACGCCTGGGCCGAGCTGATCAGTTTTCGCGCGGTCGGTCTCGGCGAGCTGCTGTCGCGCCACTTCATGACCCTCCGAATCCTCAACAACGCCGCCATTATCGGCATCGGCTACATCGTCGGCATCCGGTACGCAGCGATCATCTGCGCCGGTTCCTTTCTCTCCTTCTTCGTCTTGGTACCGTTGGTGCACGCCCTCGGCACCCACGTGCCGGGAATCCTTCCGCCGGGAACCATGCCGATTGCGGAGATGAACATCGACGAGGTTTTCAAGTACTACGTGCGGATCATCGGTGTCGGTGGCATCGCGGGCGCCGGCATCCTCGGGATCCTGAGCTCCCTGCCGTCGATGGTGCGCTCGATCGGCGCCAACATCGTCGGCATGAGCCATCAGGACGAGCGTGCCGTCACCGAGGTGCCGCGTGTCGATCGCTCGCTGTCGGGCAACTTCACCATCGCCGGTCTAGTGATCTTCGCTCTTGCTGCCGTTCTGTTCTTTTCATATGGAATCGGCATCGGCGGCTCGTTCGCCTACGCTGCGGTGGCCACCGCTGTGGTGATGCTCATCGCTTTCCTCTTCGCCCCGGTCGCTGCACGCGCCATCGCCATCGTGGGCACCAACCCGGTTTCGGGTATGACCATGCTGACCCTGATCGTCACCGGCTTCATATTGCTCAAGATGGGCCTGTCGGGCGGCAACGGCATGTTCGTGACGATGATGGTCGGCGGTGTCGTGTGCACCGCGCTCGCCGCCTCCGGCGCTCTCGCCTCCGACCTCAAGGTCGGTCACTGGATCGGCGCCACCCCCGCCCGCCAACTCGGGCTCAAGTTTGCTGGCACCGCGGTTGCCGCAACCTTCTGCGGCATCATGATGTGGGTGATGGCCCAGGCCGATCCGGGACAGGGTTTTGGCACCGCTG
>CBDTWX010000069.1:0-15421 GCA_965364305.1 uncultured Thermoanaerobaculia bacterium | reverse complement strand
CCCGCCGGTAGCACGTCCCGGGTGCCGGTCACAGTCAACGGCAGGATCGGCAGGCCGAGATCGAGCGCCATCCGAAAGGCTCCCTTCTTGAATCGTTTGAGCTTGCCGTCCCTGCTTCGCGTTCCCTCGGGAAAGAAGATGACCGATGTCCCGTCGACGATCTTGGTCTTGGCCGCTTCGAGGGTGGCCAAAGCAGCGGCGTGGTTCGACCGATCGATGAATATGTGCCCGAGACTTTCACACGCGACGCCGATTCCCGGCACCTTTCGCAACTCCTGCTTCATCACCCACTTGAAATCCACTCCGAGCCATCCGTAGAGCAGGAAGATGTCGTACTGGCTTTGGTGATTCGATACCAGCACGTACGACTGGCTGGGGTCGATGTGCTCGCGCCCCTGGACCTCGACCCGCATCGGAGTGATCCATGCCAAGCCACGCGCCCAAGGAACCGCCGCAAACCGGCTCGCGTTTCGAGTGGATGTGAAAAATCTGAGAACAATCGCCCACGACGCACACAACGTGGTCCATATCACCAGAAACGGGGCCATCACCAGGTACTTGTACGGCTGATAGAGCCACCAGAAGAAAGAACTCTTCCTCATCTCGCCAGCTTTTCCACCCTCGTGAGTGTGCAGGTTTCGGTAATCGACGGTCTCGAGCAATGGGAATGGTATCCTTCCCCGTCTGTGTCGGCAAACGGAGGTCGTGTGAGCGGGAAGTATTACATCACCACGCCGATTTACTACGTCAACGACATGCCCCATATCGGGCACGTCTATACGACGGTGATGGCCGACATATTCGCTCGATACCAGCGGCTGTGTGGCGCCGAGGTACGCTTCCTCACCGGCACCGACGAGCACGGCCAGAAGATAGAAAAGGCGGCGCGCGACCAGGGCATCGAACCCATTCAGCTTGCCGATCGAGTCGTCGCCCGCTACCACTCGCTGTGGAAGACCCTCGAGATCTCTCACGACGATTTCATCCGCACGACGGAGCCGCGCCACCAGCGCGCCGTTGCGGAGATCGTTCGCCGCATCACCGATGCAGGAGATATTTACCGCGGCGAGTACGAGGGCTGGTACCTTGCCGCCGATGAGGCGTTCATTCCCGATTCACAGGTCAAGGACGGGTACGACATCGAAAGCGGGCGTCCGGTGGAGAGGCTCTCCGAGCCCAGCTACTTTTTCAGACTCTCCGCCTATCAAGATCGTCTTTTGGCCTGGTACAGAGACAACCCGACCTGCATCCGCCCGAAAACCCGCTATAACGAGGTCGTGAGCTTCGTCGAGGGTGGGCTGCGCGACCTTTCGATCTCCCGCACCTCGCTGCACTGGGGTGTGCCCTTCCCGGGAGACGAAGCTCACGTCGTTTATGTGTGGCTCGACGCTCTGACCAACTACATTTCGGCCTTGGGCTTCGGTTCCGACGACGAATCTCTTTACGAAGAGTTCTGGCCCGCATCCGTGCACCTGGTCGGCAAGGACATTCTCCGTTTTCACTGCGTCTATTGGCCGGCATTCCTGATGGCGGCCGGGTTGCCGCTGCCACAGCAGATCTTTGGTCACGGGTGGTGGCTTCGCGACGAGGCCAAGATGTCGAAATCCGTGGGGAACGTGGTCCGCCCCGACTCCCTGATCGAGCGATTCGGCGCCGATTCCCTGAGGTACTTCCTGGCCCGCGAGATGACCTTTGGTGTCGACGCGACCTTCTCCGATGAGGCGTTCCTCGAAAGATTGAACGCCGACCTCGCCAAAGGCCTCGGCAACACAGCACAGCGGACCTTGTCGATGACCGGGCGCTATCTCGACGGCAGGGTTCCGGCGACGTGCTCTCATGGACCGATCCCAGAGGCCGCTGATGAGGCTGTCCGACACTATCGGCGCCACATGGATGACTGCGAGCCGAACCGCGCGCTCGAGGCGGTCTGGCGGCTGCTCAAGGCCATCGACGGCTACATCCAGGACCAGCAACCGTGGACCCGAGCCAAGGAGGGCGACGCGGGACGAGAGGCGGTCGAGAACACTCTCTATGCCTGTCTCGAGGGGCTTCGCGTCACCTCGCTTCTCATCGAGCCATTCATGCCAGTCATCGCCAAAAGCCTCCGGACCCAGCTCGGCATCGGCGACGAGGATCTCAATTTGGTGGACGATGCCGATTGGGGCGGCCTGGCAGAGGGCACCGTCATCGGCAAGACCGACCCTCTTTTCCCGCGCGTCGACGTCAAGGCCTACCTCAAGGAGCTCGAAATGGACACTCAACAGGACGACACCGCCGCAACCGACCAACAGGACCTCCTCAGCATCGACGAGTTCTTCAAAACCAAGTTGGTCGTCGGCACGATCCGCGAGGCGGAGCAGGTGCCGAAAAGCAAGAAGCTGATCCGAATGCTGGTCGATCTCGGTGAGGAAAAGCCCCGGCAGCTGGTTGCGGGGATCGCCGAGCGATATCAGCCTGAGGACCTCGTGGGACGCCAGATCGTGGTGGTCGCCAACCTCAAACCGGCCAAGCTGATGGGGGTCGAGTCGCAGGGGATGTTGCTGGCGGCAAACGTCAGCGGTGACCCCTTCCTGCTTTCACCGGACTCTGAGGTTCCACCGGGCACTGTCGTCAGTTAGATACATTTTCGTTTTTCTTTTTTTTCGGATCGCGCTCGCAAGCGCGAGTCCGAAAAAAAAGGAATTACGATTGTTTCTTGGCTGAAGACCTTTCGTACATCAAGAAGCTATAGGGATACTGATTTCTTTCGTCCGCCTCGTGGTGCTCTTCGGACACCAGCTTCCACTCGTCGAGATCAAGTTTGGGGAAGTAGGTGTCTCCCTCGACCTCGGCGTGGATCCGCGTCAGATATAGGCGATCGACCAGGTCTCCGGCCAAGGCGATGCGGTAGATCTGCGCTCCCCCACCGATGAATGGTTCGTCGTCCGCTGCCGCAACCTCGAGGGCTCGTTCCACGGTACGGACCACCCGAACGCCCTCCGGGGCGAAATCACGGCTTCGCGTCACAACCACCATGTCACGACCCGGAAGTGGTTGCCCCACCTCCTCCCAGGTCCTTCGACCAATGATCAGGTGGTGGCCCATGGTGGTTTTCTTGAAATGTCGGAGATCGGCCGGCAGGTACCACGGTAGACCGCCGTCTCGCCCGATGACCCGGTTGGTGGACAGTGCAACAATCAGTGAAACCGTCATCGTCAGACCGCAACCGGCGCCTTGATATGGGGGTGGGGATCGTAGTCGGCGAGGCGAAAGTCATCGAATTTGAAGTCGAAGATTGACGCCACCTCTCGGTCGATGTGCATGGTGGGAAGAGGACGCGGGTCGCGAGCCAGCTGAGTCTTCGCCTGCTCGAGGTGATTGCTGTAGAGATGGGCATCCCCGAAGGAGTGAATGAACTCGCGCGGCTGCAGTCCACAGACCTTGGCGACCATGAGCGTGAGCAGGGAGTACGAAGCAATGTTGAACGGGACTCCGAGAAACACATCGGCGCTGCGCTGGTAAAGCTGACACGAGAGAGCGCCGTCGGCGACCCAGAATTGAAAAAGACAGTGGCACGGCGGCAGCGCCATCGCTTCGATGTCGGCGACATTCCACGCGCTGACGATGTGGCGGCGCGAGGTGGGATCATTCCGAATTCCACTGATGAGCCGGGAGATCTGGTCGATGGAGCCGCCGCCCGGGGTCGGCCAGGATCTCCACTGGCAGCCGTAGATCGGACCGAGATCGCCGTTTTCGTCGGCCCACTCGTCCCAGATCGAGACCTTTCGGTCATGCAGATAACGGAGGTTCGTGTCGCCCGCGAGAAACCACAACAGCTCGTGGATGATTGAGCGCAGGTGGAGCTTCTTGGTGGTCAGGAGCGGAAATCCTTTTCCGAGATCAAAACGCATCTGGTAGCCGAAGACACTCAGTGTGCCGGTGCCGGTGCGGTCCTCCATCGCCACCCCGTGATCCAGGATGTGCTCGACAAGGTCCAGGTACTGCCTCATCGACGCTGCATTCCAGGGGTCAGCCAGCCATCGATTTGATCCAACCACTTGCGTTGAGCCTTGAGGAGCAGCTCGGCCAGCTCACGAACCGCACCCCGTCCACCCTCAGCTCCGCAAACCAGATCAGAGGCCGCTACGACCTCCGGGGCCGCATCCGCCGGGCAGGCGGCAAAACCAGCGCGGGCGAGCAGCGGCAGGTCGGGGAGATCGTCTCCCATCGCCGCGACTTCCATGCGATCACGGATGTCGAGCGACGACTCAATTCGGTCGAGGTCTGCGCCCTTGTCCTTGGAGCCCAGTACGATCAGGTCGCCCCGAACCCCGAGCTCCTCGCAACGCGTGCGTACAGCCTCCGATGTACGACCAGTGATGATCGCGATCTGCACCCCGGCCTGCAGCAGCAATCTCATTCCCAGACCATCGCGCACCGAAAACCGCTTGTGACACTCTCCGTCGGCGGAGTAGATGAGAGACCCATCGGTGAGAACCCCGTCCACATCGAGAACCAGGAGCCGAATACGCTCCAGGCTCTGACGAACATGAGCAGGAACACGACTGGGCATGGCGGCATGCTAGCAGAGCAATTCGAATTCGGAATTCGGAATTCGGAATTCCGCCCACCCACCCCCGTGAGAATTTCGAATTTCGAATTTCGAATTTCGGATTTTCCTCCCGCCCACCCCCATTTAAGTTTTGAGTTCTTAGTTTTTCGTTTTGTGTTCCCCACCACCCACCCCAGTTCGTGGAGGTCTTCGCGTTCATGGCGGGTGGGACAGGGACAGGAACAGCGGCAGCGACAGCGGCGGCAATCACCGTCCGCGACGGGCACAGCGAACAGAGGCAGAAGACAGCGGTAGCAACCAGCGCTCCTCACCCCTCACCTCCTCACCCCTTACCCCGTCAAACCTCGAGCCCCGGGTGGGCGGGCGGTGTTACCTGCGTTATCTGCGTGATCTGTGGGCTTCTTGCGGTGGATGGGCGGAACGTTCGAACGTTCAAACGTTGAAAGTTACAGCGTTTTGATCTGGGTGGGTGGCCGGATCCAGCATCCAGCATCCAGCATCCAGCATCAGAACGACTTATCAGGCGACCGAGCGGATTCCAGAGATCAAAACGCCAGGCGAACGATAATCGGATCATGGTCGCTGGCGCGATCGGTGGACGGGTACTCGGCGTTGATGTGGACCACGTCGATCAACGCGCCCTTGCCCGCGGCCCGGCTCGCGAGCACGTGATCGAGAACCTGCGAGTTACCCTGATACACATAGGTGTAACCCTTGCTTGAGGGAAGTCGTTTGATGAGGTCTTCGAGACCGGCAGCCTCGAGCGCCTGCAACGGAACGGAGTCCTCGAAATCGTTGAGGTCACCCAAGACCACGATCCTCGCGTCAGGGTCATCGTCCAACAACGAAGCGACGAACTCGGCCACCACATGGGCCTGCTCGACACGACGGCTTGTCGAGTGGGTCAACGGCGGCTGCCGGCGGCCGAAGAGCGGGTCGTCGCCCCCCTTCGACCGGAAGTGAAGATTGACGAGGACGATGCGGCGTCCGGCAAAGAGGAACTCGCCGACCAAGGGTTTGCGGCTTCCACCGTACCCATTCGCACCGATATTGAACGCCGGGTTGTCCGGATCGACCAGTCCTGGGCTGCGGCTCAGTCGGGAGTCGGCCAGCAGCTCAACCTCGGTCTCTCCTGGCTCGCCGGCTCGATCCTCGAACTCGACCCTCTCGGGGTTGAAGAGATAGACGTTGCGGATATTGGCACCCGGCTGACCACCGTCAGCATTGTCGATCGGGTCGACCGACCTCGTGTCGTAACGCACCCCGCCTGCGCCTTCGATAGCGTCAATCAGCCGCGCCAAGGTCTGGTCGGCGCTGACCGTCCCGTCATCTTCGGGACCTGTGTCGTCCTGAACTTCTTGCAGAGCAACGATGTCTGGCGAGCCGAGGTGAGTCGCCACGATACCGGCGACACGGCGAAACTTCTCGTTCGGTGACACTGCGGAGAGGTTCTCGACGTTGAACGTGGCTACCGTCAGGTGGTCTGCGTCCCCCTCGAGCGCAGTTGTTTCGCGTTCGAGCCTCCCGGCAATCACCCGCGTCAGGACGCTCGTATTGAGGAGCTTGTAGATGCCGTAACTGTAGTGGAGAACGCCATCGACTTCGCGGTCAAGCTCATCGCCGACTGCCACGGCGGGTGGATCGGATACCAGAAGGTCGTCGATCACGACCCTGTGCGGGTTCGAGTTGCGGGCGTCCAACCGGACTCCGCCCCGGGTCGTCCGATGCGATGATCCCTGCCCTCCATCGGCCACGACGACGATCTCACCGTGGTGCGATGTCGGTCCGACGACCACCGGCTTCTCCACCCTCACCCGCATACCCTCGACAGTTTCAAAGGCGTCGGCCGCATACCGGGAAGGGTCGAAGGCGGCCAAGCCGGGAGCAGCAATCTCGGGCTGTGGGATTCGCACCCCCGCATCTCCCAGGATCAGCGGCTGCGGCAGCTCCCGATTGTGCGCCATGACCTCGAGTTCCGAGGCGATCAGACGGGTGACCGGCAGCTCCTCCCGCCACGCGCGCTCCTCCACCCGTCCGTCGAGACGCACGAGATCGCCGACCGCAACCGACTTCACTCCCTCGAGAGAGGTCACCAGAATCCCTTCCGATGTCCTGGGATCCCCGTCCCCATCGGGCCTTTGAACGAAAAAGGCTTGCCCCGAGCCACCTCCAATGATCGCCGTCACCACGCCGGTCACCCCCGAGACACAGCGACCGACGAGGGGCGAAAAATGACCCGGGCCCTGGATATCTCCAATCTGCGCCTCCAACCGGTCGACGCTCGATGGCGCCACCCCAGATAGGGCAAAGACGAGAATCTGGTTGGCCTGCACCAACGGTTGAAAGTTGTTGTCCGCGACCATGACAAGCATCCGTCGACCATCCGGCAGATTCGGTCCGAGCGCCATCCCCTCGATGTTCTCGGGAACGATCCCAAAACCATCGAGATCCGCAAGGAGGACCTTGGTCAGCGATTGGGGCGACCGATCGCCAAGGCTCTCGTACCCTAGAATATTCTCCGCACCCTCGAGATCCACCAGATAGATCCGGACACGGTTTCCGATCCCGACTGAGAAGGATCGTTCGACCACAAGCAGTCGATGATCGTTGAGAGCCAGAACCTCGGAGATCCCGTTGGTTCTGAACGCCGTTGCCGGCCGAGGCTCGTCGGGGACTGGGCCCACCTGATACAGGTGCTCGGCCACCGCCTCGCCGGTGCTTAGATCGATGACCAGCAGCCTCGCCGGGCTGCCGATCTGGAGATCCGCCGCAGGACCGTCTTGAAGAAGGGCGTTCTCCGTGGCGACCACCAACCAACCTCCACTGGGCGTCGAGGCGACGCCCTCGTAGCCGAGGTTGTCACGCACACCTCGGGTGCCCTCCGCGACCGAGAAGTAGTGTTCCGGCAGCCGCACGGATCCGAGCATTCGACCGTCGAGAGAGAACCGCCCGATCAACGGCGGAATCGCCCGATGGGGAACACCCTCCGAACCGATATATATGGACCCGTCGCGATAAAACGCCAGGGCTTCCGGATCGAGATCCCCGCGTTTGAAGACCTCGCCGTTCAGATCTCTGAGCACCGTGACGCCAATGACGTCGATCTCAGGTGTGCCGCCGTCGAGATGTATCCGAATGGTGTAGAAACGAGAAGGTCCGAGCCTGCCCCGGTCATCCGAGATCGCGTAGAAGAGCTCGCAGCCCGGGTCGTAGGTCAGCCCCGACAAGCCACCGACCAGGGTGTCGGCAACCTCGAGATCGCCGGCCAGGGTGGCCTCGGCCAGGAACTGTAGACCGAGATCGGAGGCCGACGACGGCGAAACGAGGCCCGCCGTCACTGCGAGCGACAGGATCAGATGTCGCGCCCGGCGGCTCCTCACCCGAAGGCCCGCTCCAGCTCTTCAAGCATTTTCTTTTCTGCGGCGGAGATCGAAGCCACTCCGAGGAAACCTCCAGCCGCTTCTGCTACTGCGCGAGCACGGCCGAGGCTGCCGCTTTTCAGATGCTCGCGTGACCGGTCGCCGAGCGATGACATGAGCTCCTCGATATAGCCCTTCCAGGTCTCGAGGAGCTTTGGATTCGGCGGTTTTTGGAGCCAGTTTTTAAGCAATGTGTGGGTCGGGCTGCCCTCCGACACGCCCTGTTCGATCGCGGCACTGACGATGGCGTCTCGCTCCTTGGGCTGAATCTCACCGTCCGCCCACGCCACCTCCACCAGCGGCACCAGGGCAAAGGCGACAAGGGTTTCCGGCTCCACCGAGAGCTCGACCAAGGCCTCGAGGACCTCATCGTTGTCAATGTTGAGGTACTCTCGGAACTCCTTCTTCTTTTCCTCGCGGACGGTCGCCTCGCGGAGCTCCCGCAGTATCCGCGCATTTTCTTCAGCGAAAAAGCTGTCGGTGAGCGCTTGTGCCTTTTCGTGCAGACCGCGAACTTTGTCAGTGTATTTCATCACCGCTGTCTCCTTCTCGGCTCGGTGTCGGGGCGAGTCGTCTCTTCGCCGGAGGTGATTATGCCATGATCAATAAGACTCGGCACTGGTGCCGAGTCATATTGATGCGTAGAATACGCCGGGTGCGTGATGAGGAGATGAGATGTCCGACTACACCTACGATCCGGCAACCATCGAGCCCAAATGGCAGGCGGTGTGGGCTGAACGCAACACGTTTCGCACGCCCTCAGAGCCCGACGAGCTGAGAGCGAAACCCAAGTTCTATGTACTCGATATGTTTCCCTACCCCTCGGGAGCGGGTCTCCACGTGGGTCACCCCGAGGGCTATACAGCGACCGACGTCGTGGCCAGGATGAAACGCGCACAAGGCTTCAACGTGCTCCATCCGATGGGTTGGGACTCCTTCGGTCTGCCCGCAGAACGGGCGGCGGTCCGCGAAGGGCTCCACCCTGCCGCCATCACCGAACGCAATGTCAACACATTTCGAAGTCAGATCCAGCGCCTCGGATTCAGCTACGACTGGGACCGCGAGGTGAGCACCTCGAAGTCCGATTACTACCGCTGGACGCAGTGGATCTTCCTCAAGCTCTACGAAAAGGGGCTCGCCTACCAGGCGTCGGTGCCGGTCAACTGGTGCCCGGCGCTGGGCACCGTGCTCGCCAATGAGGAGGTGAAAGACGGCGCCTACGTCGAGACCGGCGACCCGGTGGAGCGCCGGCTGATGCGCCAGTGGATGCTCAAGATCACCGAGTACGCCGAACGGCTGCTCGTCGACCTCGACGAGGTCGAGTGGCCCGAGAGCGTCAAGGAGATGCAGCGCAACTGGATCGGCAAGAGCCACGGCGCCGATGTCGTCTTTGCGATTGACGGCGCGGACAAGGATTTCACGGTCTTCACCACCCGCCCGGACACCCTCTTTGGAGCCACCTACTGCGTGTTCGCGCCCGAGCACCCGCTGGTCGACGACATCACCACCGACGATCAGCGCGCGTCAGTTGAGGCCTACCTGGCCGAGGCATCTCAGAAGTCCGATCTCGACCGCACGGATCTCGCCAAGTCCAAAACCGGCGTCTTCACCGGCGCGTACGCGATCAACCCGGTCAACGGAGAGAAGATATCGATCTGGGTCGCGGATTACGTCCTGATGGGTTACGGGACCGGCGCCATCATGGCGGTCCCCGGCCAGGATCAGCGCGACTGGGATTTTGCCAAGGTCTACGATCTGCCGATCATTCGCACGGTCGAGCCGCCGCCAGATTTCGACGGCGAGGCCTACCTCGGCGACGGACCGGCGATCAACAGCCAGTTCCTCGACGGCATGGGGGTCGAAGAGGCGATCGCGACGATCATCCCCTGGCTCGAGGAACGCGGCCGCGGCACGCCGAAGGTCCAGTACAAGCTGCGCGACTGGCTCTTTTCACGCCAACGCTACTGGGGGGAGCCGTTTCCGGTGGTCCACACCGACGACGGTGAGGCGGTGCCGCTGCCGGAGGACTGGCTGCCGGTCGAGCTGCCGGTGATCGACGAGTACAAACCAACCGACGACGGCCGCCCGCCGTTGGCCCGTGCCGGCGAGGATTGGTTGCGGGTCGAGCTGCCCGACGGCCGTATGGGCACCCGCGAGACGAACACCATGCCGCAGTGGGCCGGGTCTTGCTGGTACTACCTGCGCTACCTTGACCCGCACAACGACAACGAAGCCTGGTCACAGGCCGCCGAGGACTACTGGATGCCGGTTGATCTTTACGTCGGCGGCGTCGAGCACGCGGTCCTCCATCTCCTCTACGCCCGCTTCTGGCACAAGGTGCTCTACGACTGCGGTCTGGTCCACACCGTCGAGCCTTTCTCCAAGCTCTTCAACCAGGGGATGATCCTCGCGTACTCGTACCGCGACTCGGCGGGAAAGTACTACAGCCCATCAGAGGTCGAGGAGCGAGATGGGAAGTTCTATGTCGAGGGCGGCTCGACCGAGCTCGAGGCGCAGGTCGAGAAGATGTCCAAGTCGAAGCTCAACGTGGTCAACCCGGACGACGTGATCTCGGCCTACGGCGCCGACGCCATGCGGCTCTACGAGCTCTTCATGGGACCGCTCGAGGTCCAGAAGCCCTGGCAGATGAAAGACGTCGAAGGCGTCAATCGCTTTCTGCAGCGGGTGTGGCGCCTTGTGGTGGAGGAAAATTCCGGCGACCTCAACCCCAAGATCGTCGATGCCCCGGCTTCATCTGAACCGGATCTCGAACGCACCCTCCACAAGACGATCAAAAAGGTCAGCTCCGACACCGAGGCCCTGCAGATGAACACCGCCATCGCCCAGATGATGATCTTCACCAACCAGGCGACCACATCGGCGACCCTGCCGAAGGACATCCTGCGCCCCTTCCTGTGTTTGCTCTCACCCTACGCGCCACACATCTGCGAGGAGCTCTGGCAACGTCTCGGCGAGGAGGATCTGATCGCCCACGCCGAATGGCCGAGCTGGGATCCCGAGTTGGCGACCGACGAGACCATCACCGTGGTCATCCAGGTCAACGGCAAGAAGCGCGACGAGCTCCAGGTCGCCCGCGACACCGCCAAAGACGAGCTCGAACGCCTGGCGCTGGCCTCGGAGAACGCGCAACGTTTCATCAACGGCAAGGAGCCGAAGAAGGTGATCGTGGTTCCGGGTCGGCTCGTGAACATCGTTGTGTGAATTTTGAATTCGGAATTCGGAATTCGGAATTCGGAATTTCCGCCCGCCCGCCCACATGCACTTGACGCCGAACACTGTCGCTGCCACCTGGCGCTGGTTGCTGCCCCTGTTGGCTGACGCTGCCCCTGTTGGCTGACGCTGTCATCTGACGCTGGCCCTGCCGCTGACCCTGTCATCCGGGCTGTATTTCACCGATCACGAACACGAGCACGAGCACGAACAAGGCTACGGATACGGAGACGGGCACGTCGGAGGATTTCAGGCCTGATCGCCAGGCAGGTGGATCGCGACCTCGAGTCCACCGTCAGGGTGGTTGCGCGCGACCACCGAGCCACCGTGGATCTCGACCGCGCGACGGGTGATGGCGAGCCCCAGACCGGCCCCGCCGGTCGCCCTCTCGCGTGCATCGGCGACCCTGGTGAAGGGCTCGAAGAGGGTGTCGAGGTGCTCGTCGGGTACGCCGTGGCCGCGATCCCGGACCGTCACCGAGACCCCTCCATCGTCCGCAGCCAATGATACCTCGACCGAGGTGCCTTCAGGGGTATGGCGAATGGCGTTTCGGATGACGTTGTCGAGAGCACTGCGCATCAAGCTCGGGTGACCGGTTGTCCGAACTGAGGAGTCCGGTTCGAAAATGACCTCACGCCCTGCAGGCGCGGCTTCGAACGAGGCGTCATCGACCACCTCGCCCACCAGCTGCGCCATGTCGAAGGCCACCGCCTCGAGATCGGGTTGCCCGGCCTCGAGGCGCTCGAGGAGGAGGAGCCGGCCGACGAGCTCATCGAGTCGTGCCGCCTCGTGCTCGATCCGGTCGAGCGAATCGGCCGCCCCGGCGCCCGCACGGTCGCGGGCCAGCTCGAGCGCGACCCGCAGTCGCGCCAGCGGCGACCGGAGCTCGTGGGAGACGTCGCGCAGCAGGCGGTGCTGCGAGCCGACGAGCGCCTCGATTCGCTCGGCCATCGCGTCGAAGTCGCGCGCCAATGCACCGATCTCATCCCGTCGGCGAACGGCTCGTCCACCGACACGGGCGCTCAGGTCACCCACCCCGAGGCGGCGGGTCGTCTCGCGGAGCGCAGCGAAGGGTCGGGCCAGATAGCGCGCGAGGGCGAAGCTGACAAACCCGACCACCAGTGCGAGCACCGCCAGACGGGGCCACAGGGCCGCGGGCTCGAGGAGATCCACGGGTCTCGGCGGGCGGTCGACGCTGGCGACGACCACGAGCGACCGGCCGTCGGGATCGATCACCGGACGAGCGACGAGATAGACCCCTCCCCGCCGCTCCGAAATCTCTTCCCGATCCGCCGCCGCCTGCTTTGCGAGCTGACGGGCCGCCTTCGGCGCGTCCTGTTGGCGCGCATCCGAACCGTCCTCCGCAAAAACGAAGATCCTCGACGGACCGCCCCGCCCGCCTCGATGCCGCGGCCTCGGGCCTTCAACCGCGTCGAGACCGTCCGCCGCGATTCTCCCGGCGGCGGAGTCGAGCCGCCGCTGGACCCAGGCTTCTCCATCTCGATGCCATCGTTCGACCCCGGGTCGCGAGCGCGTGAAAAACGGCGAGGTGACCACCAGAAAGACCGCGATGACCACCATCGCTACCCAGAACCAGATGAAGATGCGGAGGAAGAGACTTTTCATGGAGTAGCCCGAGTTTTGAATTCGGAATTCGGAACTCGGAATTCGGAATTTCCTGCCACCCACCCGCAGGCCCTAAAGGACCCGCCTACCCATATCCGGTTCATTCGAAAGTCAATTACAGGTGTACGCGGGTCCTTTAGGGCCCGCGGTGAGTCATATCCATCTGCGTTCATCTGCGTGATCTGCGGTTTCTCCTTCGGGCGGGAGGGAGGGAATTCAAAACTCATCATTCAAAACTCAAAACTCAAGGTTGTGCCGTGCTCGGTTTGACGTAGAGGTATCCCACGCCGCGGATGGTCTTGATGCGATCGCCTCCGCCGGCCAGAGGTCCAAGCTTGCGACGGATGTTGGAGAGGTGAACATCGAGGCTTCGGTCGTAGGCGCTGGTCCTCCGCCCGAGGGCCCGGCGCGAGAGCTCGTCGCGGCTGATCACGGTTCCGGCCTCGCGGAGGAGCACCTCGAGGATCATGAACTCGGCGCCGGTGAGCTCGACCTCGGCCTCCGCGCACCGCACCTCATGCGCACCAAGATCCATCTCAAGGTCGCCGACCTCGAGGAGCGAGGCGCCGTTGGACTCTTCATCTTCGGTGGTGCGTCGCAGGATGGCGCGAATCCGGGCCACCAATTCGCGGGGGTTGAATGGTTTCGGAAGATAATCGTCGGCCCCCATCTCGAGCCCGACGATGCGATCCACCTCCTCACCGCGGGCGGTGAGCATGATCACCGGCACCTTCGAGCTCTCACGGATCCGGTTCAGGACAGCGAAGCCGCCGAGCCCGGGCAACATCACATCGAGGATGACGAGCTCGGGATCGGTCGCGAGGCAATGGTCGACCCCCGAAGGGCCGTCATGTTTCGCCTCGACCTCGAAGCCTTCACTCTCGAGATACTCGGTGACAAGCTCGCAGAGCTCGGCGTCGTCATCGATGATCAGCACGGCCATGACAGGACGATCCTATCAGCCTGAAGATTTTCTTGATCTTTCTTTACCGACGGCATGGTTTTCCTTGCGAAAAAAGGTCAACAATGAAGACGGCGCGGTCGTTTCATTCCACGACCGAACACACGCCGCGTCGGCGGCGACGAATGGAGGCAGACATGAAAGCTCGACAACTCATCTTGACCATCACGGTGGCCCTTCTGCTGGCCGCACCAACGGCGGTACTGGCCCAGCAGGGCGGACCCGGCCAGGGCGGCGAGTACGGCGGCGGTTGGGGAGGCGGCCACGGGCTGCACGGTGAAGGCCAGCGCGGAGGCATGCTGAGAATGCTTCCTCGAATGCTACGGCATCTCGATCTCGAACCCGGCCAGGAGGAGCAGATCGAAAACATCCTGCAGAGTGCCAGAGATGAGATCGAAACCCTCGCCGCACAATCGCGCGACGCACGTGAGGCATTCCACGAAGGTCACGGCATCGGCGATTACCAGGAAAGCGCCTATCGGGAGTTCTTCGAGTCGCTGGCGGCGATCGACGTCGAGATCAGGCTCGTCGGGGCCGACGCGGTTTCACAGGCGTGGAAGATCTTGACGGTCGAGCAGCAGGAGGAGCTCCTGGATCTGCTCGAGAGCTTTGGCCGAGGTATGAAGCGACGGGGCGGCGGACGTCGCAGCCCGTAACGATATCCCTCCTCCCTCCTGCGCGGCGGCCCTCCACCACCCTTGGGTCGCCGCGCCCTTTTTGACACCTGAATCGACGAATAAACGCGACGGAAAAACGGTTTCGTGTTTCAATAGCTCGGTCCTGACAGGACCGGGGGGGATCCGACTAGGTGAAAGTCAACCCGATCATCCGCTTTGCGGTCGAGCGGCGGGTCACGATGGCCATGGCGGTGCTGGGCGTACTGGTGCTCGGTTGGTTGTCACTCAGTCGTCTGCCCCTCGAGTTCCTGCCGACCTTCTCCTCCTCCTACATCTCGGTCTCCGCCCCGTACCCCTCGTCCTCGCCCGCCGAGACAGAACGGCTCATCGTCCGCCCCCTCGAGGACAGCCTCAGCACGATCAACGGCATCGAGACGCTGACCGCGGTGTCGACATCGTCATCCGGTGAGGTCAGCATCCGTTTTGTCGATGGGACCGATATGGATCTGGCGGCGGTTGATGTGAGAGATCGCGTTGACAGAGTTCGCTACCGGCTGCCGGCCGATCTCGAACGGGTCCGGATCCGGCGTTTCCAGAGCTCCAACCGTCCGGTGTTGCGTTTTCACATCAGCGCCGATTGGCCGCGCGAGAGGCTCTACCGCTTTGCCGAGGACGTGATTGTACGCCGGCTGCAACGGCTCGAGGGAGTGGCCGACGTCCAGGTGCGCGGCGACCAGACCCGTGAGGTCCAAGTCAACCTGATCCCGGACCGCATGGCGTCCCTCGGAATCGACGTTCGCGACGTGGCCTCGGTGATTCGAGAAAACCACCGGGCGGTGTCGGCGGGGACGATTCGCGAGGGTTCGCGGAGCTTTCTGGTGCGCATCGAGGGCAAGCTGACCAGTCTCGACGAAATCCGGGCCCTCCCGCTCGGAGGAGGCCTGCGGCTCGGTGACGTATCCGAGATCGAGATGGCCTACCCGGAACAGGAAGAGGGGGACTATCTCAACGGCGA
>CBDTWX010000068.1:0-15482 GCA_965364305.1 uncultured Thermoanaerobaculia bacterium | reverse complement strand
GTAATGCTACACGAGCCGCTCGTGAACCGCCTTGGCCACAGCGCCGCCTCGAGTGTGAACGTGCAGCTTGCCGTAGATGTTGCGAATGTGTGTGTCGACCGTGTGGTAGCTGACGATCAGGCGCTCGGCGATCTGGGCGATGGTCAGCCCCTCCACCAGGAGCTGCAAGATCTCGCGCTCCCTTGCGGTGAGACCGTACTCATCCGCCGCCGATTTCGGCGTCGCAAGCCGCGCGAACATGGTCAGCATCTTTTTGGCGATGTGCGCATTGATGGGCGCGGCGCCGCGCTGCACCTGCCGCACGGCCTCCACGATCTGGTCGGTGGAGGAGGGCTTGAGGAGGTAGCCGGAAGCGCCGGCGCAGATCGCCTCGAAGATCTTCTCGTTCTCCTCGTGTACTGTGAGCATGATGACCCTGGTGGTGGGTGAGCGGGAACGGATGGCGCGGGTGCCGTCGATGCCATTCATGCCGGGCAGGCCGATGTCCATGAGCACGATGTCCGGCGCCATGCCGTCCTCGATGGCCTCCAGCGCCTCCTCGCAGGTCTCGACGGCGATCGAGCACCGCATGTCCCTCGCTTCGCCGATGACCGAGGCGAGCGCCCGCCGGAGCATGCGCTTGTCCTCCACGATCCACACGTCGAATCTGTCGTCGGCTTCCGGGCGTTCGGTCATCGTGGTCGTTCTCCGCTCCTGATCAAGGATCGGTCCTGTCCGCCGGATTCGCCATCACGAGATCTCGCCAGATTGAATGAAAGCTCGACAGTGGTTCCCTGCTCCGGTCTGCTTCGAATGTCACAGGTGCCACCGATTTCTGAGGCGCGGCGCCGCATACTTCGGAGGCCGTGGCCGTCGCCGACATGCTCGGAATCGAATCCGACCCCGTCATCGGAAACCGCCAGGCGAATACTTCCGCCGGATACTTCGAGTTCGATCAGCACCCGGTTGGCGAGGGCGTGGCGGACCACGTTGTGGAGTGCTTCCTTGAAGACAAGGAAAAGCGCTCGGCGGGTCGCCATCTGGAGCGCGATCGAGCGGCTCGGGAGGTCGACCACGAACTGGACGTCTGCTCCCCGCAGCATGGTGGCGGCAAACCCTTTCATCCGCGCGACGGTGGAGTCCAGGCTGTCGTGCTCGGGGTCGATGTACCACACGATGTCGCGCACCGCATCGACCATCTTGAGCGCGCTTTCCCTCACCTCTGCCAGGTCATCTCTGTCCCTCTCCTCGAGGTATGACTTGCGTTGCATCATGTCGGCAACCATGGCAACTCCGCTGAGATCGCTCGATACATCGTCGTGGAGGTCGCCGGCGATGCGCAGCCGCACTCTCTCGAGCTCGCGCCGTTTCGCGGTCCGGTACCAGTAGGCCGTTGCGGCGAGCGTCGCCAGGGTCACGATCACCAGCGACCGAAACCACCAGGTTTGCCACACCGCGGGCCTCACCAGCACCGGAAGGGCCGTCCCTTCCTCGTTCCACGCGCCGTCGTTGTTCGAGCCCTTGACGCGAAATGTGTACTGGCCCGGTGGAATGTTCGTGTACTGGCACGATCGCCGCGTGCCGGCCTCGACCCAGCCGGAGTCGAAACCGTCCAGCCGGTAGGCATATCGATTCGTTTCCGGCGCTGTGAAGCTGAGGGCAGCGAACTCGAAACCGAAGGTCTTGTCGTCGGGCGAGAGTTCGAGCTGGTCGAGTCCGCCGGGCATCACCTCCCGGACGCCGTCTCGACTCGAGACCTCGATGCGGGTGATCTCGATTGGAGGTATGTACGGGTTGTCAAGCACCCGATCCGGGTGGAAGCTGGTGAGACCGTTCATCCCACCGAAAATCATCGTACCGTCCGCGGCGAGGACTGCGGCGTGGCGGTTGAACTCGGTGCTGCCGAGGCCGTCTTTCGCCGTGTAGCTCCGGAATCTGGGTGCCTCCGACCGATTCGCGTCGAACCGCGACAGCCCTGGGTTGGTGCCGAGCCACAGCCTGCCCGCCTCGTCCTCGAGCACGCTGTAGACCGCCGAGCCGGGAAGACCGTCGGGGGTGGTGAATGCCGTGAACCGGCGGGTTGTCGGTTCGAAGTGCAGCAGGCCGACCGAGGTGCCGAGCCACAGGGAACCGGCTCGGTCCCGGTGCACATCCCACGTTCCCTGGCTTCTCAAGCTCGTCCCGTCGGCGGCCTCGAGCGGGATCCACTCGACGGTCAGAGTTGCCAGATCCATCGTGCCGAGGGCTTCGCCGTTGCCGATCCACAACCGGTCACCTTCGACCAGCAATGAATCGAACCTGATGGCGTCCCAAGTGGTCTGCAGCTCATCATTGACCTGAAGAGTTTCGAGCGCGCCCGTCCGTTTCGAGAAGCGGTGCAGGCGTCCCTCGAGACCGGTGAGCCAAAGGGTATTCCGGCCCTGGGAGGCGATGAAAAAGAAATCCTCGGGATCGACCGCGGCGCACCTCATCTCGAGCCGTCGGGTCTCTGGGTCCAGGCTCCAGAGATGAGAGCCGGCGATCCAGAGAACGCCCTCCTCGTCGAGCTCGAGATCCCAGATCACCTCGCTCGTGCACCGCAAAGGGTCCGACCGACCGGCGCAGACTCGCTCCACTTTACCGGTACGAAGGTCAACCATGTTCAGCCCGCCGCCGAAGGTTCCGATCCACAGCCTTCCTTCAGCGTCCTCTACGATGGCCGATACCGCGTTGGCGCTGAGACTGTTCGGGTTGTCGGGTTCCCCGCTCAGATGGAAGAATGGCTTGGCATTGGGGTCGAGGCTGTAAAGTCCACCCTCGGTTCCGACCCAAAAGGTCCCCGCACGATCGATGATCGCCGCCCGGATGAAATTTTCGAGCCATGCCGCTTGGTCTTCGACCACCTGGCGTCTCGACAAATTGCCGGCAGCGGGATCCCACCTGTAGAGCCCGTCATTGCATCCGATCCACACCGCGCCGTCCTCCGACTGCAAGGCGGCTCGAGCGGTGTTGCACCCCGTGAACGGCAGCGATGGCGTGAAGAAGGCACCGCCCGAATCCAGCGTCAACGGGCCGGAAGGGTGGAGCCAAAACCGATCGTCGCGGTCGATGAAAAACGAGCGCGAGCCGCGGCGCACCGGCACCACGGGATAACGATCGAAACCCGCGTGATCCGGCTTCAAACGGTTCAGGACACAGTCGCCGAGGGCGCAGGCGGCGGCCCACAGGTTGCCGTCGCTGTCCTGCTGTACGCCGATCACGGATCGGCGGGCGAGGGTCGACGGATCGTGTTGCCGGTGGCGGTAGACTCGGAGCTCCCTCGACAACGGCTCGTACCGCATGAGGCTGTCTTCGGTGCCGAACCAGATGACGCCGGCGTCATCCTCGAAGGCGCAGTTGAACCAGGGTTCGGCTCCGGCGGCGTACCCCGGAATGGCGATGCGTTCGAACTCGAGACGGTGCGTATCGAGCCGGTTAAGCCCGTTCTCCGTTCCGATCCAGATTGAACCGCGGCGGTCCTCGAGCAGCACGTGCACGCTGTTGTTCGAAAGTGAACGAACGTCTCTCGGGTCGTGGCGGAATACCTTCATTTCGTAGCCGTCGAAGCGACCCAGACCGTCGTGGGTTCCGATCCACAAAAAGCCGTCGCGGTCCTGGACGATCGAGTAGATCGAGTTGTGCGGCGGCTCGGCGTTCTCGAGCCGCTTGAACTCGAGCTGAGGCGAAAGGCCGGCATGCGCGTGTGCCGACGCGCACAGCACGACGGTGCACAGCGTCAGGTTGGGCGCCGGGATCCTTCCGCGACGCGCCGAGTTTGACGGTCGAGCCCGTGAACCGCTCATCTGCCGATGCCGTGGCTCCGGTGAGTCTACTATGTCAAGGCGTGGGCATGCTATGGGGCCGCGTGAAACCCTTGTGAGGGGTCGCCAGAACAAAGCCGATCCTTCCTCTCGATCGTTGTCGGAGCCGACCGATCCCTTCAAGGCTCCTTCCGCTGAGCGACCCGAATATCACGAGTTCTCGCGATGGCCATTCCGCGCTCAGGATCTACCTTGGGATGGAGAGATCAACGACATGAAAAGGGGCTGGCTATGAACCGTCTGCATCTCACCGTTCTCGTCACACTCGTTGGAGTTGGATCGGTCTGCCTCATGGGGACCGTCCAGGCCGCGCAACTGACCCACACCTGGAGCTGCGGCGGCAGCGGTCTCTGGACGACTCCCGGATGTTGGACGCCACCCGTCGTGGAATCACCGAACTATCCGGTCAACGGCCCGAGCAACACCTACAAGGTGTACATCACTGGATCGGCCACGACCGTCAACACCGACGGAGCGCTGATTGGCATCGACCGTCTCGAAATCGCAGCCGGCAACACTGTGGAGATCAACGGCGGGTACCTCCACATCGACAACCTTCCGGTGATCTCCGGTGTCCTCATCAACAACGGTACGATCTTCATCAACCAGAGCGGTAGTTTCGACGCGCGGCTCGAAATGTCCGGCAACATCTCGCTGAGCGGCTCCGGTGAGGTGGTGATGAGCGCCGACGAGGACAACTACTTCGACGGCTTCGACTACGCCCAGCATCTCACCCACGGTGCATCACACACCATTCGCGGCGCCGGGAACCTCGGTAACGACAAGGTCCGCTTCACCAACAACGGAATGATCATCGGCAACGAGGCTGCTGTCCCACTGGTCGTGCGCACGACCAATGATGGGCTGACCCTCAACAACGGCACGATTCGAGCCCAGGGTGGCGGCAGAATCGAGATCGTGCTCGGAACCTGGAACAACGGCGGCGGGCAGATCGAGGCTTTGGACAACTCGGTCGTCGAGGTACGAAACGGCAAGATCGTCGGCGGAACACTGACCACCTCCGGCAGCGGGTTGATTTACATCCGTGGCATCTTCGACGGGGTCACCAACACCGGCCACATGTACCTCCCCGACGGGTCCGGAAGCGGACGATTCCTGGGCACGATCACCAACAACGCGACGATCGAGATGGCGGCAGGCAGCTGGATTCGCCGCATCTACATCGAGGGAGCTGTCGTGCTTCAGGGCAACGGCGAGCTCCTCATGGGGCCCTCGAACACCGTTGGGATCCGAGGCTATACCTCGTCGGGCGATAGCCTGACGAACGCTGCCAGCCACACGATTCGCGGAGGCGGGGAGGTTGGAACGGACAATCTGGGAATCACGAATCACGGTCTCGTCGATGCCGACAGCTCCGTTGAGGAGCTCAGGATGAATCCCCCCGACTCCGTCAATGTGATCAACGATGGGGTGCTCGAGGCGTCGGATGGCGGCAGCCTCTACCTCGTCGACGGCACTTGGAACAACAACGGGGGCATCATCCGCGCTTGGACCGGCTCGACCGTCGTGATCAACTCGTCCGCCACCATCAGCGGCGGTCAGCTCCTCAGCGAAGGCACCGGTGAGATCGTGCTCGGCTACTCGTCAGCGCTTGACGGCGTCTCGATCGGCGGACACCTGCACGTCACCGCCGGGACCAACTATTTTGACGGCACGATCGTGTCCACCGGAACTGTCGAGATTGACGCCTCCAAGAAAATCGACTGCTCGGGCGTCTACCGGCCACAGGCTGGGTCGACGACCAATGTCAACGGGACATTCGCCGCATCGGCGATCACGACCATGAGCGGTAGGCTCACGGGCGGTGGCACATTCGATGGTGATCTGGTGCTCGCGGCATCCTCGGTTCTCGATCCCGGTGTGAACTTGGACCACACCCTGGCCACGGGTGACCTGACCATCGAAAACGGCGCTCGATATCTCTGGCAAGCTGACGGTGACGGCGAGGACCTGGTGGATGTGGTCGGCGCACTCGACTTCGGGAGCGCCACCCTCCAGGTCTGTCCCCGCGCCACCAATGTTCCGGCGCCGACCGAGATCACGCTGTTCCAGTACGACACCCTGCTGACCGTCCCGACCACATCGCAGATCGTGCTCGCCAGCGGCTGGTCCTACATCGGCATCTCGATCAGTGGCAACCAGGTTACATTGACCGGCGTGACCTTCGAACCAGCGATCTTCTCTGACGGTTTCGAGTCGGGAAGCCTGTCAGGCTGGACCTCCGTTCCTTGACCGGAGCGGCGCCGTACACCGGAGAATCGAGGGTTCAGTCGACCAACAAACGTGATCCGTATCCGCTTTCGTCGAGAAACCGCACACAGTCCGTCACCGCGAAGATCTCCTGGATGGCCCGTTGTTTGTCCGGAGCATTTTCGTAGTAGGCTTCGACGATCAAAGCGCCCAGCTCGTAGGCGATGTCGCGAGGCTGGTCCTCATCGCTCGGTTGAGACCACATCCAGTCACCGGTTTCTCTGCTCATCATCTGGTCCTGAAATCGTTGCCAGACCTCGGTCTCATTGGCGAGCACGTACCCTCGCGCCTCAGCCTTCGAGTTCCGCCCGGTGATCTTCGCGGCGATGAACTGGGCGGTCCCTTCACGGATGGTGAGAGAGAGCAGGTCTTTCTTGGCTCCGAAGACCGCGTAGAATTCGTCGCTGCCAGCCGCCCGCAGCTGCTGGAAATGGGTGAGCTCGTGCAGCAACAGGTTTTCGAGGTGGCCGATTGATTCGTCCGTTCTTCTTTCGATGGAGATCAGCTGTCCATCTGGAGAACCCGAGCCGATTCCCCTATTTTTGTCGACGAGGAAGAACGTCGGCGGGAAAACGACGTCCGGAGCCCATTCCTGGTACCGTCGATAGGCCTCCCGAAACTCCGGAACCCGCGCCTCGAGCAGCCGCACGTTCCTTTCGATATGTTGGTACTTTTCCGGGTGACGTTCTATCGCCTGTGCCAGCTCTTCAGCCGTAAACGGGTACTTGACGACCATCTGCCGGAGGCCGGCGGTCGCCTTGGCAAAATACTCCTCCTCGAGGGTGGGGACGATATCGGCGCCGGTCCGCACCATCTCCATTGCCCGCAAGAAATTGTGGGCGTCTTCAAAAACGAACTCTGCCTCAGCGGCGTTGTGCTTGACGTTGTCGGTGATGACGATTTGGAGGTCCTCCGTTCGGTCCAGGAGGACGGCAAATCTCGGGTCGTTCCGCAGATTGTCCAGATCCGAGTCGTACAACAGGTTGGAACGGTTGGTGTAGCCGGAGTCGAGGGCGCGCCCGAGCATGTCGAGGCCACTTTCGACGTCCCCCGCCAACGAAAAACAACAGGCGGCGTTGTAGTAGTCGTTCCCAGACTCATTGGCCAGAGTAGCGACGAGGGCGAGGCTCGCCGCCGCGCTCGCGAAGTCCTGCCGTTCAATTGCGTTCCACGCCCTTTGACGGATTGACTGTGGATCCGTTTCGGGTTTCGGCTCCGATCGACACGAGACACCCACCACGATCAGGATCAGGAGCAGCAGTCGCGAGAAATGAAATGAACAATCCGGCATCATGAGACCGCCTTCCGGTGGCGTTCATATGTCTCTACGATCCAGGTGGAAGACGGGTTAGCAGGAGAATCGGTCGAAAAACCACGTGAATCGCGAATGAGGCATGAGGAGTGCCCGCCCACCCACCCAGGTGCTCAGAGACAGGTGACAGCGGCAGCCGTCAGCGACAGGTTTCAGCGCCAGTCGACAGCGACAGACAACAGCGGCAGGGGCAGGTGTCACCGTCTCCGGACGTCACCCTCGGTTGCCGCCCGGTGACTCTCACTCCGTGGGGATGTCCAGCTCCTCATCCCACAGGTGCTTCGCGAAGAACTGGGCGTTGTGCCAGACGCTCGCGAGCCGCTCCTTGGGTTTCGAGATGCCGTGGCCGAAGCCCTTGTAGATGATGAGCTTCACCGGCACGCCCACATCCTGCAAACCCTGGTAGAGCTCGTAGGCGTTGGGTGTCGGTACCCGACGGTCGAACTCACCGTGCTGAATCAGAGTCGGCGTAACCGCCCCCTCGATGTAGGTCATGGGCGAGGTCTTGGCGTAGACTTCAGGATCGTTCCACGGGGTGCCCTGAAGATAATGCCGCGTGAAGGGGTGGATATCGGTGTTCACGTAGTAGGTCATCCAGTTCGAGATACCCGCGCCCACCGAGATGCCGCGAAACCGGTCACTGGTAGTCGTCAGGAAGGCCGAGATGTAGCCGCCCTGGCTCCAGCCCATGGCGCCCATGCGGTCCGGGTCGATGAAGCCCTGCGCGATGAGATGGTCGACCCCGGAGAGCACATCCCAGGCATCGCCCACTCCGAGATTGCGGACGTTGAGTGACCGAAAGTCCTCGCCGTAGCCCGCCGATCCGCGGTAGTTCGGCATCAGGATCACCGCACCCTTTTCGAGCCATTGCTGAACCGGGTAGACATAGGAGTAGACCCGAGACGGCAACGACAGCCACGAAGGGCCGCCGTGGATGATGACCATCAAGGGATGTTTGGCCTCCGGATCGAAATCCTCGGGTTTGAGCACGACGCCCTCGATCTCGGTGCCATCGCTGCTTGTCCATTGGACGACCTCACGGCTGCCGACCGGCCAATCATCGGTCTGCTGCGTCATGTCGGTGATTCGGCTCGGTCTGTCGGCGTCCGGATCCACGCGGTAGATCTCGTCGAGCGTATCCGGACCCTCTCCCTGAAACACCATCACGCGCCCGTCGGCTGAAAAATCGACCGACCACACGTATCTGGGCATGCCGTCGGTCGTCTCAGGTTCGATATCCATCGATTCAGGATCCAACCGATAGAGCCGCCGGTGGGTCCGGTCGAGCGCGATGAAGCGGATGCCGTCGGCAAGCCACGCCGCCGCGCTCGTGTCCTCGTCAAAGGAAGCCGTGAGCACCGTCGGATCACCTCCTGTGACCGGGATCTTCGCCAGCTCTGAGTTGAGGTAGTACTCGGCCCGGCCGTTCCCGGTGGAGAAGAGGATCCACGAGCCGTCCGGGGAAAAGTGGGGGTTGCCGTCAGGGCCGTTGAGCTCCACGAGCGTTCGGACTGCTCCCGTCGAAACCTCGACGATGGAGATGTCGGCGCGGCTGAACGATTCCACCCGGGGGTCCGGGCTGTGATCGAACGCGATGAGCCTGCCGTCGGGGGACCAGCGGAAGGTGTCGACCGTGAAGTCGGTGCCGCCGGTCAGGCGTCGGAACGGCTCCTCCTTGTCTTCTTCCTCGTCGGCTTCTCCGCCTTCATCGTCTGCCTTCCCGGCGGCCTCGTCATCGTCGCTTTCAATCGGCGGCAGCTCGGCGCCGCTCTCCTCGGACCGCGCCAGCTCGACGTCGAGAAGCCAGAGATGGGTCATCCGAAACTCGTCATCCTCCACAGCGAACTCGCCGTAGCTCTCCTCGAGCTGCCTCCTCTCTCGAGTCTGCGGTTCGGTAATAGCGACGGCCATCATTTTTCCGTCCGGCGACCACTCGAAGCTCGAGACCCCATCCTCGACCGCCGTCAACGGCCGAGCCTCGCCTCCGTTCGGAGAGATCAGCCATATCTGGCTATGGCCCCCACGATCTGCCACAAAGCCCACATACCGCCCATCCGGCGACCAACGCGGGCTCGAGCTGCTTTCTCCCTCCGTCCTCGTGAGCTGGAATGGCTCCTCTCCTTGACGAGCGAGCCAGATCTCGCGGTCGTATCGGTTCGCCTCCCAGTCGGTGGTGGTCACCGTGTAGAGGACCATGCTTCCATCGGGCGAAACCCTCGGCCCAGCCGCCGTTTGTAAGCTGAGCACCCGCTTGAAATCCGGACCTGTGGTCGGCGATCCGGCAGCTGACGCGTTGGAGGCGTTCTCTGCAGCCATCAAGGGAGCCACCACCAACAGCACCATCGTGCCGAACACCGTCGAGCACACAACACTCTGCGAGAATCTCATCACCAGCTCCCCCTTCTCGAGCCTCGAATTCAACGCCTTCCGGCCCGGCGCCATCAGCGCTACCGATCGAAAAATCCGGGCCAATAGAGTCTACCGGGTGAAACGATGTTATGGGGGCACCTGTGTGTGTCCCTGTCCGCCAGGTGAGCATCCAGCGCTCCGTGAGCAACCACCCAGACTGATCTTGTGCCCTCCGCCGCGAAGCTCGCCCGGCATTGGTTGAGCCCGAGCCAATCTCATCGACGGAGAAGCGGATCTGCTCGTCGTACCTGAATGATCCCTGAAGGACGAGCTGCCGACACGGTCAGGAAAGGTTTTCGAGGTACCGGTATGATTTGGACGAGGAGATGATGATGAGTTCATTGAGGAGTGCATTCTCGACCATGGCGGTTGTTATCGGAATTGCGGCCGCGCTAGTGTCCGTCTCCGGTCAAGCAGCCACGCCCCAAGAATCCAAACCTGAAGCAAGCTCAGCTCAGGCGAACGAAGGCAAGCAGAGTGCCAGACAACGATACGCTGTGGCCTACTCCGGCTATCGCGCGGGCCAGCACCCGGACCGCGGCGAAGGAGCGGTCAACCCGACCGAGGAGGAGATCATCGAAGACCTGAAAATCCTGAGCCGCGACTACAATTTCGGCCTTATTCGCCTGTACGACTCCCGGGAGAATTCGCGGGCCGTGCTCAGGTTGATCGAGGAGTATGACCTCAAGATCAACGTCATGCTCGGCGCCTGGCTCGATGCCGAGATCAGCAATCACAAGGGCTGCCCATGGCTCGATGAACCGATTTCAAAAGAGGTTCTCTCGAGCAACAAGGCGAAGAACCGAATGGAGATCGAGAGAGCCATCGAGCTCGCCAATACCTACGCCGACATCGTGATCGCGGTCAATGTCGGAAACGAGGCGCTGGTGTCCTGGACCGATCACATGGTGGGCGTTGACACGGTCATCTCGTATGTCAAGCAGGTCAAGTCTTCGATTTCCCAGCCCGTGACGGTCGCAGAAAACTTTACTTGGTGGGCCGAGAGCGGCCGCAAGCTCGCCAAGAAGTTGGACTTCATTACCGTTCACTCGTACCCGATCTGGGAGGGAAAAGACATCGATCAGGGCCTGTCATTCACCATCGAGAACATCGACACAGTTCGCAAGGCTCTGCCGGGTGTCGAGCTCATCATCGGAGAGGTCGGGTGGTCCACGACGGCGTCAGAGTTCGGCGCTCGAGCAAGCGAGGAAAAGCAGCTCCGGTACTTCGAGGAAATCACCGATTGGGCGACGAAAACGAACGTCACCACGTTCTGGTTTGAGGCTTTCGACGAGGACTGGAAGGGCGACCCGGAAAATCCCAACGGCGCAGAGAAGCACTTCGGTCTGTTCACGGCGGACCGGAAAGCTAAACTGGTGATGCAAGAGCTGTATCCGGACCTGCAATAACAAGCTTGCGAGATCGACAACGAACGGACCGACGGCACAGATCACGCGCGACGGGTAGAGAAGCCCGGATTGGAGAGGAGGTTACGAAATGAAACCGAGCGGTTTAAGTGTTTCGCTGGCCGGCTTTTGTTGGGTGGCGACATTTTCGATCACCGCCCAATCCGGGGTTCTCGGGCCTGAGGTCATCGTTTCGGATCTCGACAACCGGCAATTCCGGCCGGACATCGCATTTGCCGGCGGACCGGACGAATATCTCGTCGTGTGGCAAAACCAATGGGGCGGCAGCTACCATGACATCTACGCGCAGAGGCTCTCGGCGGACGGAGCCCTGCTGAGCTGGTATTCAGTCGCCTCGTTGGCGAACAACTGCGCCGATCCTTCGGTGGCCTACGACCCGATCCGCGACCGCTACCTGGTGGTGTGGGCGTACGACGTGAATGGTGACGGAAGCAATTGGGACATTCGCGGCCGATACATGCCGAGGATGGGCCCGGACCCGCTCCTGACCGATTTCTCCATCGACGCCGACTCGAGCAACCAGAGGTCGCCTAAGGTCGAGTTTGCCCTTGACGAAGATGAGTTTATGGTTGTCTGGTACAACGAGTACGCACTTCCCAACGCTACCGACATATCGGCACGGCGAGTCAAAGCCGACGGGAGCGGTTTCCCGGCGGCACGGTTCTGGGTCAGCACCGGCGTCGATCATCGGACTGACCCGGAAATCGCCTATAACCTGACGCGCAACGAGTACCTGGTTACCTTCTCCGAATATGTCGGCGGTGCCAGTGACAGCTACGAGATCTACGCCGTACGATTGTCCGGTGGCGGTACCATCCTCGGCAGCGGGGAGTTTCCGGTTGCCACGTGGAACGGTACCGACCTCACTGCACCGTCGTTGGCATCATGCTTCGGCCTCGACGGATATCTGGTGACGTGGGAAAAAGGCAACTCCGTTGAAGCGCAGTTTGTCGGCGGAGACGGCGTGGTCGACGGCCCGCGAATCCTCCTCCTTGACGACAGTGCCCAAAACTGGAGCGGCGAGCCGGATGTGGCCTGCTCGCTCGACAGTGCCTCTTTTCTGGTCACGTGGACGTACAACTTTGGCCCG
This sequence comes from uncultured Thermoanaerobaculia bacterium, assembly GCA_965364305.1. GTDB lineage: Bacteria > Acidobacteriota > Thermoanaerobaculia > Thermoanaerobaculales > Sulfomarinibacteraceae > Sulfomarinibacter. The sequence goes on along the minus strand of CBDTWX010000068.1, from coordinate 3,155 downwards.
TCGGGCGGAACTACCTTTGTGGAAGGGCGCGCAGTGCTGGCAAGCCACGTTGTCGACGTCACGTTCATGGTGAGCAGCAGTACCGCCTACGCCAACGTCTCGCAAAGTCCGGCGGTCGCGGGCGGCCTGGGCGGGTTTTTCGTAGCTTGGGAGCAGAATCGGGTTCCCCCCGATGCTTTCCTCGACATCCACGCCCGGAGCGTCCGTCCGGTGGCCTTCATCGACGGGTTCGAGTCGGGTGACACCTCGACGTGGAGTTCAGGGGTGCCGTGAGGCTCAGCCCCCGGGGGCCAAGACAGCCGAGTTCAGCGAAACCTCCCGGCGTAAAAACTCCTCACTCAATCGTTTGGGGAGCGAGCGGACGAGGACGACCAGACGCCCGTCGATGGGACCGGCAAGCTCACAGTGGACCCGGCCGCGGGTGAGATTTACGAAGCTCCCCGGGGCTCGCGTTGCTCGCCCGGCTCGTTGCATTGCCAGATCAGGCTCTGAAGGAAGGCGGCGATGGCGCCGAGCAATGAGTGTGTCCCTCGAGGTTTTGCGTTTCGAGATCCCAAAGGGTCGATTTCACTCACAGCCTCTATCCGTAGTGCATGAAGGCCCTCTACCCCGAGCACGCCAATCAGGTCCTGAAGCCAAGAAACGCAACCAATCGCCAGCATTTCTCACCGGGATCCGTGTCGCCGAGGAGGAACGGTCACCGGGCTTGACGCGTCAACCGGAGAGTACCACCTCGTCGGAGACTTCGGCGATGGCTTCAAAGGTGCGCCGAGCCATCTCGACGATTGCGTCCTCATGCCGCGCATCGAATGATGCCTCGTCCATTTCGCGCTTGAAGGCCGCCCAGACGTGCCCCTGTCGATCGCCGTAGGGATCGAAGTAAGCGACGCCGCCGCCATCCAGGCCCCACCTCTTTCGAAGCACCTGGGCGAGAAAACGGCCGCCGTTGGTGCTGCCTTCGAGAACGTAGAGCGCACCGAGCAGGGCGACCGGCTCGGAGTCCCTGATCTGCTCGACGAGCGACACAAATCGCTCCGCCGCAGCACCAATTTCGAATTGTTCCCGGGCGAAACCGTAGAAGCCGAGATCGCGCTCGAGGTCTGGGACCCGCATCCGTTCGGGCGTCGCCAGCGCGGAAATGGCCGGGTGACGCCCTTCGATGTCTCGGAGCGCCGATTCAAGAGCGTCATGGACCGCATACAGCTGAGCGAGGTAGGCGACAAATATCGATCGGTCGACCGTTCCGTTCGCGATCTCGCGTTGCAGGGGCCTCGATTCGGCGTGAGTATGAAGGTCGGACGTCTCTTCACGGAGCCGCTGCATGATCGAGAGTTTCGATTCGTTCATCTTAAGGCCTTTCTCGACCGCGAGGTCTTCGAGGCGGCGGTCATTTCAACCACATTGTCGCAATACTGGCGGCCGTCAGCCACACCAAACCCTTTGCGAGAAAGAAGAGGAATCCGATCACGCCCACTCGTTTGAGCCACATTCTGAATTTTTGCCCGCTCAAAACTCGCCCTTTTCGGGGGTGAGATAAATTCTCAACTAAAATGCGACCTTACCGGCAACCGCATGATCCTGTCAAGAGCGGAATCCAGCATGCCCGCGTGCGACGGCGAGTCGTGTCCGGAAACCTACGCTTGCCACTGCCTTTCCATCCAATCATTGCAGAGTTGTTCAAACTTCAGTTTAGGTCTTTTCGATAGAGATGTTTAGGCATGTCATACTACTGCGGTTGGAAGGAGGAGTGTCGCGTGTTCAAGCACATGATGATCCCAATATTGGCCTCTTCATGGTGTCTCTATCCGGTGGGCGCCGCTGAGTCGGGAACTGCCGAGGCTCGCGTCAAATCCGTCCAGACTGCGGCGGTCGCGTCGTCTCCAGTCCTCCAGCTTCAGCTCCACGAGGCGGCGCTGCGTGGCTACGAGGCGAGGTCCGAGGCGGCGGCCATCAAACCCTACGTGGAGTGGCAGAGCGAGGGCATGGGCGCGGACCGCACCCCCAACGCCCAGGACAGCCTCCGGGTCGGGACAGAGTTCAACTTCTTCGGTCAGATGGGACCGGCCCGAAATCTCGCCCAGACGAGCGAGCAGGGTGTGGCTGTGATTCGGGGCGCCGCCTTGCGGTCGACCGCCGTCGAGGCAACGCGGCGCTGGCTCGATTTGGCAGCTGCGGTGGAGCGGCTCGAGGTTCGCAAGGCGCGGCTCGAGAAGCTCGACATTGCTCTAGCTCTGCTCGAGGCTCGCCACCAATTGGGTGAGGTGGCGGGCACCGAGGTCGCTCAGCTCGATCTCGAGCACACCGATGCCGCCTCACTCGCAGCGGTTGCGGAGGCGGAGGTCGACGTGTTGCGCCAGGGGGTCGAGGAGCTCTGCGGGCCCTCCTTTCCCGATCCACGACCGGGAGATCTGAAGGCCCTCGCTGCGGTGTCTCGTTCTCCGGGTTCAGGCGAGATCCACGACCAGGCCTTGGCCGCCGGCGTACCGATGCAGATCGCGAGCTCGGAGGCCGAAATCGAAGCGGCCAGGGCGCGCATGGCTTCCGCGGTTGCCTGGGGTCGCCCGGTGGTTGAAGTGGAATGGGAGCACTTTCCGGATATCGGCCCGGTCGAGGGGTTTGATGCATGGGGCTTCCGCATTGGCGTGCCCTTGCCGCTGGGCAGCGCAGGCGCCCGGCAGAGAGCTGCCGCTCGAGAGCGGGAAGCGGCGGCGGCGGCTTCCCGAAACGTCGCGGTCCAAGAGTCCATGAGACGGGCGGAGGCGGCGCTGGCGGTGGCAGACGGGGCCGAACGGCGGCTCACGACCACCGCACCGGCCCTGAAGACGCTACCCCGCATCGAAGAATCATTGTCCGCCCAGTTTCGGTTGGGGGTGCTCACATATCTCGAATATGTGTACGGAACGGTGCGACACGACGAGCTGCTGCTGACGGTCATCGACGCTCACGCAGATCTCCTGTCGGCGCGATTGCACTTGAGCTATCTCCTGGACGACCCGTCGGTCTTTCCGACCGCGGTGTCCGGGACTGGGGAGGACTCATGAATCGATACCTGGGAACCTGCATGCTCGTTCTGTCCGCGTCAACCGTTGGCGCTTTCGACGTGGTGCAATTGTCCGCCGAACAGCGAGCTCGTGCGGGAATCGATGTCGCGGCGG